>JAHFDU010000047.1 GCA_023248835.1 Myxococcales bacterium
GCCAATAGGACCATTCGCCGCCGACGCGGGAGTAGGAAGTGTGGGCGAGCAGTTCGTGAAAAACATAGGTCTCGAAAAGTTTTCCACGCTCCTCGGGTGGCAGTGAATCCCGCGTCCTCGACTGCAACGCTCGTGTGACCCCAGTATCGAAAAGATAAAACTTGGGATGGGCGGTCTCTTTGATACGGAGTTTCGGTGTATAAGAGGGTAGGCGCCTTCCGATCAACGTGTCCTCCAAGATCTCAAAAAAGGTCGAAACGGTTGCACGAGCCACCATGCTGTCGCGCGCGATGTTTGACAGGTTGGTCACTTCGGCATTGGCCAGCGCGGCGATCACCAGAAAACGGGAAAACGACGGAACATTTCGTGTCAGGGCCTCTTCTTTGATCTCTTCGCGCAGGTAAGTGCCGACGTACGCGTCGAGGAGATCAATGCGCTCGGCGTCGCTCGGCAAATTCATCACACCCGGTAGCGTGCCGAAGCGCAGCACCGAGTTGAGATCACGGCTTCCGTACTCCGCCCGGACCAGCGGAAACAGGTTGCGGACCAGGGCACGGCCGGCGAGTAGGTTGGCTTTGCCGCGCTTGAGTTTTCGCGCGCTCGATCCGGTGAGCGCAAACCGTCTTTGTTCAGACAGCGCGTGAACTTGGTTGAGTAGTTCTGGGATGCGTTGCACCTCGTCGAGCACGATCCATTGTGATTTTGGCGTTGCAAGTACCAGGTCTGCAAAATCACCGGGGCGGCTGGAGAGACGAAAGTATGTTTCGGTATCGAGGAGACTAATGACCAGCGCGTTCGGAAACGCGGCCTGTAGCCAGGTGGTTTTGCCGGTAGCACGCGGCCCGAACAAGAAAAAACTCTTGTTCGGCAGGGGCAGTACTCGCTGATACATATGCTGTAAATAATACGGCATATTTTACAACTATGATAGCACTTTTCTAACCAGGCGAAATGTTTGTATTTTCACCGCCGAATTGGCGCAGCGTTGGTGCCCACAGTGCCGCCCCTAAAACGACGGCGACGCAAACCAGCCCGCCGGAGACGACGGCGAAGCGCACGCCAAGAAAGCGGGCGACTACTCCAGCTTCGACTTCACCCAGTTGCGGTCCGCCGATGAAAAAAATCATATTGAGCGAAGTCATACGACCGCGCAACTCGTCGGGGGTCAATAGTTGCCGCACGGTTTGCCTGATTACCATGCTGATCGCATCGGCGGCGCCCGACAACGCGAGAAAGAAAAGCGCCAGCCAGAAATTGTGCATCAGGCCGAATGTGGCAATAGCGGCGCCGTACGCTCCAGCCGCCCACAACACGTTTGATCCACGTTGACTTGGCGGACGCAAAGCCAAGACAAGGGAAGCCAGCGCTGCACCCATTGGCTGCGCGGCGTAGAGCCAGCCCAGTCCGGTCGGACCGCAATGAAAGATCTCGGCGGCAAAGATCGGGAGCAGCAGCAGCGAGCCAGCAAAAAAAGTAGCGACAAAATCGACCGCCATCAGTTGGGCAAGAATCGGCGTCTTCCATGCGAAGCGAATCCCGTCCAGCGCCGCGCGCAGGCTGATGTCGCTCTTGCTGCGCTTCGGTTCGCGATGGCGAATCACCAACAGGCCGCAGATCACAGCGAAGAACGAGGCGACATCAAAAACGTAGACTGCAGTGACGCCGAAACGCGCCAACGCATAACCAGCGATCGCTGGACCGCATACCATGGACAGTTGAAAGCAGGTGGTCAAAAGACCGAGTGCGCTCGGAAGCTGTTCGCGCGACACCAGCTGCGGTATCAATGCTTGTCGCGCCGGCATGTCAAACGCGGCGGCACCGCCGGCCACCAGCGCTGCTGCGTAGATGATCGGAACGCTTGAGAAGTGAAAAATATTGGCCGCCGCCAAGAGGCCAGACGAGGCAGCGAGCAGGGTCTGGGTGAAGATCTGCATGCGCCTGCGATCGACCGCATCGGCAACCACACCGCCGCCGAGCGCCAACGCGATCATCGGCGCGACACGAAAGAAAGCCAGCAGACCAAGCGAGACGGGTGAGTGGGTCAGAAGATAAATTTGCCAGGCCACGGCGACGCGTTGCATTTGCGTGCCGGTAAGCGAGATCAATCCGGACCCAAGCAGGATGCGAAAGTCGCGCGACTCGAGTGCTGAAGGCGAGGTCATTATTTTTGACGAAGCGCGATCAGTCGGCGCGCCAAGATCACCACCACTACAGCGAGTGCGGCGATGAGCGTAAGCGCGAAGCAGAGCGCAATGCGCCACAGAGCGTTTGATTCTTGTAGACAAACCGTCGGAGCCGGGATCGCGTCGATCGGCGCGATCAGGACTGCAACATCTTGGGGCAGCAGATCGCCGACGGCGTGGGTGACCAGCAGCCTCACCTCGTCTTCTTTCACGGTGCGATGAGGTTCGGTGCGCACGAGCACAGACGCGGTGGGGCGGCCGAGCGGTGCGAGAGTGAGCGAATTTTCCAGTGGGAGCGATACGTGGACGCGCGCGTTCACCACTCCAGGCAGCAGCTCTAGCGTTCGTGTCAGTTCAGCTGCGCGAGCGTGTTCCAGTCGCGCTCTTTCTTCAGCCGGGCTACCGAGGAGGCTCGGTTTTGAAAGCCCTTCGAGCCCGTTGTTTTGTGGCGGTGGCTCTGCCGCGACGGGAGAACCCCAAATTCCAAGTAGGACAACGCAGGTTGCGACACGAAACATGCTCCATTGTAAGCGCTGGTGACAGGTTCGCAAATTGCCGAAAACGGTGTAAATGTGAAGCATGCGCCCTTCGACTTCGCTGCGCTGCGCTCAGGATGAGCGGGCTCCGATGTTGTTGTTGCTGTTGGTGCTTTTGCCGGTGGCGGTGCGGGCCGATGGGCCGAAAAATCTGCAGGTGCTGCCCAAAACTTCGACGCGCGCTGAGGTGCGCGACATCATGAAAGCGCAATCCAAGGCGCTTGGCGTCGAGTGTGAATATTGTCATGACGTTCCAGACATGGCGTCGGACAAGAACGAAAACAAGAAAGTTGCGCGCCAAATGATGCGCATGACCACCGAGATCAATCAGAAGTGGTTTCGTAGCGAGCGCAAAGAGGGGGTGACTTGCTACACCTGTCACCACGGCCACACTGAACCGCCCAAGAAATAAACCGCTACAGGCCGTCTTTGTGTTTGGCGAGGGTGCGTTGGAGAAGCGAAATTGCGCGCGCATGCAAACGAGAAGACCATGACTTGGAGAGTCCGAGAATCGCGCCTGCCTCTGACAATGAGCGATCTTCGTAATAAAAAAGCTCGAGTAGGCGCCGCTCTTTTTCGGGAAGTTTTTGCAGCGCGGTCTTGATGACGCGGCTGCGTTCGGCGAGCGCGTAGTCTTGCTCTGGCAGCGCCGCGCTCGGAGAACTTGCCTGTGCGCCGTGCTGGGCGTCGAGGCTGGTGACGAAAATCGTCGCGACACCGTTCAGCGCTTGGGCCAGATCGAGGACGTCGTCCTCTAAGTTCTGGGTCTGGCCGGTTTGGTTTCCGCTCTCACGGTCGGCCAAATTTTGTAAGAATGCCGTCGAGCGCTCTTCGACCCGCAGGCGAGCGTACTCCCCGCGTGGCAACCAACCCATGTGGCGCAGTCCGTCGAACACCGCGCCGCGGACGCGATAGTAAGCAAACGTGGTGAACGAAGTTCCTTGACGAGGATTGAATCGTTCGGCGGCTTCGAGTAGGCCCTGCATCCCGTAAGCGACGAGATCGTCGAATTCTATTTCGCGCGGCAACTGTTCTCGAATCTTGGCTGCCACCGAACGGACGAAAGGGACGTTGCTGTCGATCAGCCGCTGCCGCTCCTTGTCATTGCGCACGCTGGCAGGCTATGCGGACTGGCTGGTTGCGGTCAAGCGAGCAGCCAAAGCAGCCAATCCTACCGCTCATCCTCATCCTGTCGAAGGACGCTTGGCAGGTGGTTCTTTGACTGCGGCCTCTTTCGAGGGGGCCTTCATTTGTACGACGGGCATCGGACGTTCATGCAGCGTATTGGTCGGGGCAGGCGTCGCCACTGGTTTTTGTGCGGCGCTTTGCGCGGCCGAGCGAATCACCCCGCCCCGCGGCGCCAGTACCATCTGCATGCGACGCCCTTCCATCTGCGCCGACTGCTCGACCTGTGCGATGGCTTGGGTGGCTTCGATCACGCGCTTAAGCACGTCGTGCCCAGTCTCGGGATGGACGATCTCGCGACCACGAAATACCACTGCGAGCTTGACCTTGTTGCCTTCCTGCAAGAACCGCGTGATGTGTTTGACCTTGAAATCGAAATCGTGGTCGTCGGTTTTGGGACGGAATTTTATTTCCTTGAGAATCACCGTCGACTGATTCTTGCGTGCCTCTTTGGCCTGCTTGGATTTTTCATACTTGAACTTGCCGTAGTCCATAATCCGGCAGACCGGCGGCACTGCCTTCGGGCTGATCTCGACCAGATCGTAGCCTGCACTTTCGGCCGCGTGGATTGCTTCGCGTGTCTGCAAGACGCCGAGCTGCGCCCCGTCGTGGCCGATCACGCGCACTTCAGGCACGCGGATGCGATGGTTGATTCGGTACGGTTCAGAAGTGGATGGTCTTTCAAATGGGCGAGTGATGTTCGTTTCTCCTAATGGGGGTGAAGTGGCGATGCAGCCTCAGAAGCGAGCGCTGCACCAAGCTCTGCAAGTGCGATCGGTGGTCGCTGTTTGCCGTCGCGGGTGCGAACCGAAACCGTACGCGACTCGACCTCTTTGTCGCCGAGGACGAGCATGTGCGGAATTTTTTCGAGCTGTGCGCGACGGATTTTGGCTCCGAGTTTGTCGTTTGAAAGATCAAGATCAACACGAAGGCCATGTTTTTTCAAGTCGGTGGCGACTTGTCGTGCGAATGTTTCCTGCTTTTCCGACACCACGACGACGCGGGCTTGCACCGGTGCCAACCACAGCGGAAACGCCCCGGCATAATGTTCGATGAGAAGTGCGATGAAACGCTCGAAGCTGCCAAAAATCGCGCGGTGCACCACCACCGGACGGTGACGTTTGGAGTCTTCGCCAATGTAACTCAAGTCAAAACGCTCCGGCGCGTTGTAGTCGAGCTGAATCGTCGCGCACTGCCACTTGCGGTCGAGCGCGTCGGTGACTTGCAGATCGATCTTGGGCCCGTAGAACGCGGCCTCGTTTGGCACCACGGTGTACTCGAGTTGATTCGCTTTGAGCGCGGACTCGAGCGCAGCCTCCGCCTCGGTCCACGCCGCGATCTCGCCGATGAATTTTTCTGGGTTTCTCGTCGACAATTGAAACGAATAGTTGAGATCGAACATTTTGTAGACGCGGGCTACCAGCGCCAAGAGCTCGGAAATTTCCTGCTGAATTTGATCGGGCCGCAAAAAAATGTGCGCGTCGTCCTGCGAAAACTGGCGCACCCGAGTCAGGCCAGAAAGAGCGCCCGAGACCTCGTTGCGATGCAGCGGCGACTGCTCGTGCAGGCGCAGTGGCAAGTCGCGGTAACTGTGCAGATCCATCTGAAAAATCAGATAGTGACCGGGACAGTTCATCGGCTTGAGGCCGAAATTGTCATCCTCGGAGGCGACGTGAAACATGTCCTTGGCGTAGTGCTGCCAGTGGCCCGAAGTCTCCCACAGCTTCTGATTGAAAATCAGCGGCGCCCGCACTTCGACGTAACCGCCCTCGTCGAGCAAGAGGCGGCGCATGAAATCGGAGAGGGTTTGGTACAGCACCGCGCCACGCGGCAACCAAAACGCCGCTCCCGGCGCCCACGGATGAAAAGCGATGAGGCCGAGTTCTTTGCCAAGCTTTCGATGGTCGCGCTTTTCGGCCTCGGCGCGCTTTTTCAAAAAGTCATCGAGGTCGGCTTTTGAAAAAAAAGCAGTGCCATAAATGCGCTGCAGCATCTTGTTGCGCGCATCGCCGCGCCAATAGGCGCCGGCCACCGACAGCAATTTGAACGCTTTGATGTCGCCGGTGTTTTGACAGTGACCGCCGCGACACAGGTCGACGAATTCGCCGTGGCTGTGGAGCGAAATCGGTTCGCCTTCTGGGATACCCTCGGCGAGTTCTATTTTGTAAGGTTCGTTTCTCGTTTTGAAAAAATCGATCGCTTCTTGCCGGGTGATTTGGCGCGCCAAAAACGGATGGTTGGCCTTGACGATGTCCGCCATCAGCGACTCGAGCTTGCCGAGATCCTCGTCGGAGAAAGCGTGGTCGACGTCGAAATCGTAATAAAAACCGGTTTCTATCGGCGGCCCAATCGTCAGTTTCGCCTCCGGCCAAATTCGCTTGACCGCGTCGGCGAGGACGTGGGCACAAGAGTGCCTGAGCTTGTCGAGTTCGTTCATAGAGCGGAGGGATGAAAATGTGTAGGCACGGGCAGGATTGAACTGCCGACCCCTACCGTGTCAAGGTAGTGCTCTACCACTGAGCTACGCGCCTCTGTCAAAGTGCTTGGATTGATAAGCGTATTACTTCGCGCTGTCAAGAGCGGCTACCGTGAAGTTCGTCAGTTTCGTGGGCGTGGGCGTAGGCGTGAAACGAAAATCCGCGCTCTCTACCGACGGTGACGCAAGATTCGCTGGGAGAAATCGGAACACGCGCCACATCGGCACCGGCGTGGCATTTCCCCCCGGTGCATGGCCGCTTTCCGTCGCTGATTCGCCCACGCCTACGCCCACGCCCACGATAAAACTGACGGACCGTCAGCGGCAGCCATGAAGTTCGACTCGCTGCACAAATTCGTCGATGTCGAACGGCTTGAGCAGGAGGTCGCAGGCACCGGCGGCAAGAGCTTGTTTTCGCATCGAGCTGCCGCTTGACGCGGTGACCACCAGGACCGCTACGTTCTCGGTTGCCGCTTGAGACTTGAGCCGTCGACAGACATCGAGACCGTTTGCATCTGACAGAGTGATGTCGAGGATCACCAAATCGACATCGCCGCCGATGGTGAGCGCCTCGGCGGCGGAAGTGATGATGCGAACCTGATGCCCACGATCTGCGAGTACGAAGCGCATCAGGTCGCCGATGTCGACGCTGTCTTCGACGACTACAATACGTAGTTTCTTTTTTTTAGAGCTGATCGCGGTTGCCGCTGGCGGCGCAATGACCTGTTCGCCGCCACGCGTCGCCTGATCGAGTAGCCGCTCGACGACGTCGAGCAACTGAATGATGCTTTGACGCATTCGCTCGAGGCTGCGTCGCTGTTTGACGGTGAGCGGGCCCTGGGTTTCGGTTAGTAGCAGATCATTGTAGCCGCGGATGGAAACGAGTGGAGAGCGCAATGCGTGCGACAGTCCCGACAAAAAGGCAGTTTCTGATTTCATCTGATCCGGCATCAAGCGTTGTAAAACCCGTCGAGGATGCTGCGATACTTGTCGCTGGTGAATTTTCGTTTGACCTTCAGCGTCGGTGTTAGCTCTCCCGTCTCAAGCGAAAAGTCCTGCGGCAAGATCGCGAACTTTTTGATCGACGAATAGGAGGGCTCGCGCGCGTTGACCTCATCAATCGCCTGCTGGATGAGGCCGCGCACTTTGTCATTGGTCGCCAGATCGCTGAGTGACGAAAACATCACACCTTGGCCACGCGCCCAGACACCAATGTTGTCTTCGTTGAGCGTCACCAATGCGGTGAGGTAAGGGCGTTTGTCGCCGTGCACCATAATCTGCGAAATGTAGGGCGTCGTCTTGAGCGCGTTTTCGAGATTCTGCGGCGGAATTTTCTTGCCGCCAGCATTTACGATCAGATCCTTTTTGCGATCGGTGATGCGCAGCATGCCGTTTTCAAATTCGCCAATGTCACCGGTATGAAACCAGCCGTCTTTCTCGATGGCCTCGGAGGTGGCGTCGGGTTTGTTGAAATATTCCTTCATCACCGAGCCGCCGCGCACCAAGATCTCGCCGTCGTCGGCAATCTTGACCTCGAGGCCAGGGACCGGCGCACCCACCGTGCCAAACGCATAACGATCGACGCGGTTGACGCAGGTGCCAGCGGTGGTTTCGGTCAATCCCCAACCTTCGAGAATCTGCACGCCGGCCGAGTGAAAAAATTCGGCAATCTCACGTCCAAGGGGCGCGCCGCCGGAGATGATGAAGCGGATGCGTCCGCCCAAAAGATCGTGAATCTTGTGAAACACCAAGCGGTGGGCGAGCGCGCGCTCTACGCCGAGAGCAAATCCAATCGCTTCTCCCTTTTGCCGGTGGCGCGACACGCTCTTGCCGACGGCAAACGCCCAATCAAAGATTTTCTGTTTGAGCGGCGACGAACTGTTGCGGTTGCCCAAAATGCCGAAATACATTTTTTCGAGCACCCGCGGCACGGCGCACAGATAGGTGGGGTGCACTTCGCTCAAATTGGCTTTGAGTTGGGCGATCGATTCGGCAAACGCGATGCTCGAGCCACGACTGATCGAGGTCCACTCGAGGATTTTGGCGAAGATGTGCGCCATCGGCAAAAACAGCAGCTGCTCATCGTTCTCGTCGACCGGCATCACCTCGCGCATGGCTTCGCACTCCCAGACGATATTGGAGTGCATCAGCACCACGCCTTTGGGAGGGCCGGTGGTACCCGAGGTGTAGACGATGGTGAAAGTGTGGATCGGCTCAACCGTTTTTTTGCGCCGATCGAGTTCCTCCGGATGCGACGCAAGATATTCGCGGCCATTTTTTCGTAAGTCTTCGAGCGACAAAACAAACTTGCGGTCGGCCTCCGGCACCACCTCCGCGATGGTCCATTCACTTCCATCTTTGCGCTTCTGACCGCTGTCAAAATAAACAATCCGTTCAAGCCCGGGTAGGCGCGCGCGCGCCGCGATGACTTTTTCGAGCTGACTCGGATCTTCAACAAACAAAACTTTGGCGCCCGAATCCTTCAAGATGTATTCGCACTCATGTCCGACGCTCGATTGATAGATCGGCACCGTCGCGGCGCCGGCGTGAACGACGCCGAGATCGCAGTGCAGCCATTCGCGTCGGGTGTTGGCCAAGATCGAGACCCGATCTCCAACCGCAACGCCCAGTGCGCAAAGGCCGCCGGCAACTTCGCGGGCAGCGGTTGCCCAATCATTCCAAGTTTCGCTGCGCCAGACGCCATCCTGCTTGTACCGCAGCGCGGTCTTGCTCGCTGATTGTTTGACCCGGCTCTCAAATAGTTCGATCGCATTTTTCATGCGCAGAAAAGTACACGAGTAGCTGTCAGCTGTCAGCTATCAGCTTCAGATCGGAAAAACGGACGGAGGCTATGGCTCAGCTCCTCGAGAGTGGTGTTTTTCGCTGATGTTGGTTACTCCGGACCCGGGCCGATCGCGAAACACCATCCACAGCGCCGCCGGCAGTGCGGTGAAATCGGCGATCATTGAGAGCACAAAGGCGAGAGCGGAAAGAATGCCAAACTGGCGCATCGGCAATAGATCCGAGAGCGCGAAGCCCAAAAAGCCGCTGGCGTTGATTAGGGTTGCGAAAACGATGGCACGGCCGGCGATGGTGAGCGTGTGCTCAAGCCCTTGCTCGGTGGTGCCGCCACCCTTGGTGCGCTCGAGGAAGTGGTAGAAAAAATGGATCTGATCGTTTTCGGATGTGCCAAGCACAGTCGAAGCGATCAAAATCGTCGCGACGTTGAGGGACATGCCAAACACGCGCATGAAAATAAACATCACCAAGATCGCAAACAGCGATGGGATCATCGCCATCAGCCGCGCTGCGCCGTTACGGAAAACGAGCAAGAAGGCAACAAAGATGACGCCGACGGTGAGGACAAAACTTTCGACCAGCGTTGGCACCAGGTTGTGCGAAATCTTGGCTTGCAACGGCCCGATACCGACTACGCTGACTTCAAACGCAGCCAGCGCCGGCTCACTCTTGGCCGCCGCTGCCCACGCTGCATGCACTGTCTTTTTCAGCGCTTGAACGCCTTCGAAATCGAGCGTACGTGTCACCACCGCGACGTGAGTTTCGCCGAGCTGTTTTTTCTCGACGAAGCGGCCGAGCATTGGCTGCGTCGGCAGCAGCGTCTCGAATTGCGCTGCGAGCTGCTCGATCGCTACTGGATCACTTGGAAACTGATCGCCGCGCCCGGCGGTGTATTGCAACATGCGCAGCATGGTGGTGACGCCGATCGTTGCGCCCACCATTTTTTCGCGCTCAAGCTGCTCTTGAAAGAGGGCCAGGCCATGTAGGACTGGCGGGTCGGTCATCGATCCGAAGCGGCCTTTGATCCAGACTTCGCTCAAGCCGAGTCCAGCGATCTTCGACTCGACCGCTTTGGTGTCGTGATAGAGCGCAGTGTCGTGGTTGACGTATTCGATGGCGTTGAGCTCGAACGGCATCGGGCTTATCAGGTGTGGGATGCCGGTCAGGGCGACGATGCCGCCTAGGCAAAGCGCAAGCGCTGAGGGCACCAGCACCCAGCGCCAACGATAAGAGAAAAAAGGTAACCATCTGGCAAGATAGACGAACGTTTCACCCGCGGTTCTGCGCTCCTCTCCGGTCGGCGTGTTCAAGAGTTTTTGCAACGCCGGAAACAGGGTAAACACCGTGACCCAGGTGAAAACGACGCCGATCGCAACCCACAAACCCATTTCGCGAATCGGACGAATGCTCGAGACCATCAAAGCCGCGAAACCAACTGCGGTGGCGAACATCGATGCGGTGCAAGCGAGAAACTTGTTGGCGAGGGCAAAAACTTGGTGATCGTCAATTGAGCGGTCGGCCGGTTTTTCGACGAAGCGCGAGTGAATGTAGACCAGTGTCGCGGTGCAGGTAATCAGGATGGTCATCGGCACCAGGGCCGAGACGATGGTAAATGTGCCACCAGTGAGACCTATGTAGCCGACGGTGAGCGCCACCGATTCGCCGAGCACGATCACGAACGCAAACAGAGCACGTCTCGATCGATACAAGAACAGCGTCAGCGCGACGGCGAACAGCACGAAGAGCGGAAAATAGCGTAAGGAGGCGCGGTGCGAAGTTTCGTCGAGATTGGTATTGACGAACGGCTCCCCAACTTTGCGCAGCGCCGTCAGCGGCGACAGATCGGCTTCGAATGGCGCCAGTGCGCGGCCGACGCTGCTCACGAATTCGGCCCGTGCCGCCGCTCCTTGCACGTTGGCGAGCAGCGCGATCGAGAGGAAACCGGGACCCACCAGCGATTGCTTGCGGAACAGATCGGTGCCATTGGCAAAAGCAGCAAACGCTTGGGCGCTCTCGCGGCTCAGCACAAATCCTGGGCGCAGGTGTCGATAGGTGGTGAATGCGGAGTTGACTTCGGTGTGCGGAATGTTTTCGAGAGCGGTCTCGATGTCCTGCAATTTTTGCAAACAAGGCAACGAAAAGGGATCGGGCGCCTCCGCTACCAGTAGAGTGAATTCGCCGGCGCCGAACACTTCGGCAAACCCTTGAGTCGCCTGAAAATCGGGATCGCTCGGCACGATCAGGCGGTCGATCGAATTGTCCTGCTCGACGCGCAGTGCGCAGTAAACGCTGGGCGGCAGCAGCAGCGCATAGATCGCCACCACCCACCAGCGCTTGGCGATGATGAAGCGAAAAATTTTGTCTAGAAGGGGATGGGTTTCCACGAAGGGTCGGTGGCGCAGATGAGCGCGCGCACATTTTTCACAAAGTTCGCAAAAACTTGCAAGGTGTGTTTTCGTTTGTCTATGACGTATAAAATGCTATAATATATACGTCATGCAAACAAAGTTGACGCTGCGACTCGACCAAGCGCTGATTGTGCGCGCCAAACGATGGGCGAGCGGACGGGGGATTTCTCTTTCCGAAGCCGTCGCCGGTTTCTTTACCCAATTGTCAGGGTCAGGTTCGCGTCCGCAGCTCACAGAATGGACGCGAAGACTGGTTGGTGCAGCGGCTGGTCGTAGCAAGTCTTCGAGCGACAAGGCAGTGCGTGAGCAGCATCGTATCCATTTGGAACGGAAGCACCGTTGAAACGAGTTCTGTACGACACCAACGTTCTTCTCGACGTTCTGCTCGAGCGCAAACCCCATTGGGCTGAATCGGCGCGGGCCCTTGATGCGGCCGCAGAACAGAAGGTCGAAGGCTATCTCTCCGGCCATGCGGTCTCGACGATTGCGTATGTGCTGCAACGGGAGCTTGGTCGCTCGCGCAGTCGCCTGTTGCTGTCGCATCTGCTCGCCAATTTGCAAGTCGCTCCGGTAACCGATCGCGGCGTCAGGCGGGCGCTCGGCCTGGCGTTTGAAGACATCGACGACGCCATCTGCCACGCCGCTGCCGAGGAGGCTCGCGTCGACCTAATTGTGACGCGCAACCTGCGAGATTTCCGTAGCAGCACGATCCCAGTGCTCGAGCCCGCGATGCTAGTTCTGTAGAACCCCAACTGTCCTGAGTGAAGCGAGTGAAGTCGAAGGGGTGTGCGAAATTGTCGCAATCGGCATAGTGTACGACCATGAAAAAACTACTCACGGTATTGACTCTGCTAAGTCTCCCTTCACTTGCCGTGGCCGATACGGTGGTCGATTTGACCAAGCGATACCTTGACGGACTGTTCGCCGCCAAGCCGCACTTGGCGACGTTCATGGGCGATCACCGGTTTGATGGAAAACTGCCCGATGTCAGCGACCAGGCGGTCAAACAGCGGATCGCCGCGCTGGTTGGTCAAGAGCGCGAAGCTGCTGCCCTCGCCAAGAAAAAGATGAGTGACGATGACCAGATCGACGCTGCCATCTTGCGCGACGGCATTGCGCTCGAGCTTTTGTACCTGCGTGAGATTCGCGACTGGGAGTGGGATCCGCGACTGTACGATTCGTTTCCCTATTACGATCCGCGCGAAATTGTTGCCGGCCGATTGTCCGACATCGTTCACGGCGATTTCGCCCCTGAGGCGGAGCGGCTGAAATATGTGGAGAGTCAGTTAGAGGCGTTGCCGAAGTTTCTAGCCGACATGCAAGTCGCGCTCGAACGCGCGAGCCGTGGCAAGGGGCGGCGCACCCCGAAAGTGTACGTCGAAGCCGGAATTCGCGACAACAAAGGCAGGATTGAGTTTTTTGAAAGCGAAGTGAAGGCGTTCACCAAGAATTCGCCGACGGCGGAAAAGGCGCGCGTCGCGGCGATCGTGGCGCTGCAAAAATATCAGAAGTTTCTCGTCGACGATCTAGCCAAACGAGCCGACGGAGATTGGCGACTCGGTGCGGCGCTTTATCGCAAGAAATTTCCGCTGGCGCTTGGCACCGACGTCAAACCCGACGAAGTGATCGCGCGCGCAGAAAAATCATTCGCCAGTACGAAGCTGGAACTTTTGCAAGTTTCACGCGAACTCGCCACTGAGATGGCGCTGCCCAAGCTCGGCAAAGAGACCGATGCCCAGCTCACCACCCGCGTCAAAGACGAGCTGGCAAAAAATCATCCCAAGCCGGCCGAGCTACTCGCTGCGCATGCCCAACATCTTGACGAAATGCGCGCCTTTATCGAAGCGCATAATCTCTTGGCACTGCCACCGCGCGACACCTTGCGCGTCGAGGCGATGCCAGAGTTCAAGCGCGGCTCGAGCGCGGCCGAGTATCTGGCGCCCGGCGTGCTCGATCGTCGCCCCGCCTGGCACGCGACTTATTATGTCGATCCGATCGATTCAACCTGGCCTGCCGATCGGGTTGAGTCCTATTTGCGTGGGCAGAACAACTACGAAGTGCAGCTGGTGGCGACGCACGAGGCTTATCCCGGCCATCACACCCAATATTTTTATTCGAAGCGCAATTTGAATCCGCTGCGCGCAGTGTTGTGGAACGCCGCGTTCGTCGAGGGCTGGGCGGTGTACGGCGAGGGGCAGATGGTGGCCAATGGCTACGGCGGCAAAGACACCAAGCGTTTTCGTTTTTATGACTTGCGCGGACGCATGGTGGTGGCGACCAATATTTTGCTCGACATCAAATTGCAAAGCGGCCAAATGAGCGACGAAGAGGCGGTACGTTTCATGGTCGAAGAGGGTTTTCAAGAAAAAGCGATGGCGGAAAAGAAACTGCTGCGCGCCAAACTCGACTCGACCCAGCTTGCGCAATACTTCCTCGGGCTCGACGAGATTTTGGCACTCGAGCGCGATTACAAAAAACAGGTCGGCGACAAATGGAACCAGCGCCAATTCAATGAGTCCCTCATCGGCCACGGCTCGATCGGGGTGAAATTCTTGCGGCGATATTTGCTTGCGGCAGTCAAGTAACATGCCAGGCTCAGGAGGTGGCTGAGCCAATGAAAGCCGAACGCTCAATTTTCGTGGTCGTTGCCCTGATCATCCAATTCACCGCTTGCAAACGTTCCGATGCGACAGGGCGTCACGCCGATGCAGTGGCGTGGCCGACCAAAGTTACAGCGTTCCCAGTTGCAAGATTGTGGGACATGCGCCCCGATCCCTTGGCACTTGGCCGCTTTGATCTACGGCAAGCTGAATCGGTGGCTCAATTGGCAACGGCGCATGATTGGCCATCGGTTTTGGAGCGAATAGCCTGGTGGCGGCCGGACGAAATTTTGGCTGCCCTTCCCGCGACAGGCGAAGCGCGGGCTTTTGTTCGGAGCAATTTGGCGTTGGCCCTTGAGCGAGGTGGTCGTAGCTCTCTATTGGAATGGGCGACTGATGTTCGTGCCGAGCGGGTGCAGATTGCACTACTTCGCCAAGCCGGTGTCGCCAGGCGCTTTTCGCTCTGCCGCTCGCTCAGCGCGAGCGTGATCGATCTTTCACGGCGCGCGCTCAAGGATCGTATGCCGGGCGCCTCCGAACGTGAATATCTATGGTACAGTAACCATAGATGAAGGCGCTGCTGCTTTTTTACGAGAAAAGGTTTTTGTTGAAAGTGTGGAAAATTTGAAAATTTAAAAGTCCGCTCATTATCCGACAGGGCGAAAGTTTTCGTTGTTCTTGGTTGTACATGGCGAAGTGCTCGTCGGCATCGACAACCACAAGCCGAAAGGGCCGCATCTGCATTTGGGCGATCGGTGGTCCCGTTTCGCTATGAAAATGACGAGCAGCTGTTGGAAGATTTTTGGGACCTTGTGAGAAAGGCAGGTTTTGAGCCATGAGATTGACTCGTGTTCGCATCGCGGTCGAGCCGTTGTCCCGAACCTCTGCGCGCTGGAAGAGAGCACTCAAAGGCAAGCTGAGATCGCCCAAAGGCATCATCACGGTGCCCAACTGGAATGTGCTCGGAAAAATTCTCTCGCCAGCGCGCCTGCAAATCTTGGCGGGGATTCCAGCACTGAAGCCGAAATCGATTGCCGCGCTCGCGCGTAGCCTCAAGCGTGATTTCAAGAACGTCTACTCCGACATAAAATTTCTCGCCGACTTTGGTCTTGTCGATCTCAAAGAGGAGGGCAAGCGCAAAACGCTGGTGCCACAAGCGCGCTTCGCTGGCATCGACGTCGACTTGGCAAACCCGTAGACTATCCGCCGGAACCGATTACCATGCACGCTCGAGAGAGCGAAAGGGCGGGCTTGCCGATTTTCTTAGCTGCGGCTTTTAACTCGCCGGTCCATAGCATTCCGTATCAACTTTAGAACTTCACCGACGTGAAACGGGATAATGGTCAGCACAAAGACCCATGCTAGATCGAAGGGGGAGAGTGCGGCGGTTTTGAACAGCGGCCGCAACGCTGGCACGTAGACCGTAATTGTTTGCAGAACCAAACCAATCAAGAACGCACCCCACAGTGCGCGGTTGGAAAAGATGCCGAGGCCGATGAGGGTGCGGCGCTCAGAACGACAGTGGAACGAGTAGAAGAGCGGGCCGACGGAAAGCACGCAGAACACCATCGTGCGAGCATGTGCCAACATCGCGGCAGTGGGCGCGGCGTGCGGATGGGGCAGGGTGCGCAAAAATGCGATGACCGCCGTCGCTGCCATGATCGCGCCCATACCGAGCATCTCGAGGTATTGGCGCTTGGACAAAATCGAGCCGCCGGGCGGTCGCGGCGGCTCGGCCATTTGTTCGGGCTCGCGCCCGTCGACGCCGAGCGCGAGAGCCGGCAGTCCGTTGGTGATGAGATTGATCCAAAGAATTTGAATCGGTGCCAGCGGTGTTTCCCAACCGAGTAGCGCGGCGAGCAGCACGAACAGCACCGCGCCGGTGTTGGAGGTGAGTAGAAAGAAAATAAATTTCTTGATGTTGGCGTAGATCGCCCGCCCTTCTTCGATCGCCGACACA
>JAHFDU010000371.1 GCA_023248835.1 Myxococcales bacterium
CTCGCACCTTGACAACAGCGCCAACTGCGGCGCCTGTGTCCACACCTGTCAGGCGGATGAGTTCTGCAACGTCTCAAGCGGCCAGGGCGTTTGCCAGCAGGTCCCGCACGACGGTGGCGACAACGATGGCGGCGCCATCGATGGCGGCGCGGACGCTGGCTCAGTCGACAGCTCTGTCGACAGTGGCACCGCCTGCGGTCAAGGAGAAACCGCGTGCAGCAACGGCCAGGGTGGCCAGGTTTGCTCGCACCTCGACACCATCGACCATTGCGGCGACTGCGGAACCGTCTGCCAAGGCGGCACCCACACCGTACCATCGTGCACCAACGGTACCTGCGGCTCTTCCTGCGAGCAGGACTATGCCAACGCCGATGGCAACATGGCCAATGGCTGCGAATGTCACATCACCGGCAACGAAATCTGCGACGGCATCGACAACGACTGCAACGGCACCATCGACGACAACATTCCCGATCAGCCGTTCTACGATGGTCAGAACGGCACCAAAGACGTCGGCGAATGCAAAGGCGGAATCCGGCAGTGCTCGATGGGTTCGTTCGTCATCTCGCTACCCGAAGTCGTGCCGACCACCGAAACCTGCGACACCAAAGACAACGACTGCAACGGATCGGTCGACAACAATGTTGCCGACGTTTCATTCTACACTGGCGCCAACGACACCAAAGATGTCGGCGAGTGCAAAGCCGGCGTCAAGCAGTGCCAGGGTGGAAGTTTCGTTACCACCACCAATGAAGTCGTGCCCGCCACGGAAACCTGCGACACCAAAGACAACGATTGCAATGGCCAGACCGACGAGAGTTTCAGTCTCATGACCGATCCGCGCCACTGCGGCGCTTGCAACACCGACTGCGGCAATGAAGCATGTGTAAGCGGCGTCTGTGACCAACCCCCGACAGACGACGGCGGCGATGCCAGCATGACCGACGGTAGCACCGACAGTAGCAGCACCGACAGTGGCAGCACCGACAGTAGCAGCGGTGACGCGGGTGACGCGGCAGTGGACTAGCTTCGCCCCTCATTTCATGAAAAAATGTCCTGATGATCACTATCGAGGTTTCTCCTGGCGAACTCGTCGATCGACTGACCATTCTTGAGATCAAGTCCGAACACATCACCAACCAAGCCAAACTCAAGAACGTTCTCCATGAGCAGAAGGTTTTGTCGGCGGCTCGACCCAAACACTTCGACAGCGACGCGAAGATTGCCTCGCTCACCGCCGAGCTAAAACAGATCAATCAGTCTCTGTGGAAAATTGAGGACGACATTCGCGATTGCGAACGCGCCCACGATTTTGGCGCGAAATTTATCGAATTGGCGCGCGCGGTCTACAAGACCAATGACCAACGCGCTGCGCTCAAACGCGCCATCAATGACCATTGTGGCTCGAGCATCGTCGACGAGAAATCATACGCGAAATACTAATGCGGATCCTGATCGACCACACCGGCGACAAAGGAATCGGCGATATCGTTTGCGAAACTGGGCTCTACGAAATTATCGCCAGCGGAGGCACGACCTTGGTCAGTCGCGGCAGCCGCACACTGGCCTGGGCTCATCCGCTGATCGATGAATTTGACGAGCACTCTGCCGACGACTGTTTTGGTGAGATCATTCGCATGCGGGTCGATTGCGTCGCTGCCTCGCTCGAAGTCGCACTAGCGGAAAAGCGCACCATCTTTTCGCACTATTTGGCTGCACACGGATTTGCGCCGTCGACCACGCCACCGCGGCTCTACGTCACTCGCAACGAAATTGCCGCCACAACCATCACGCGCGAAAGCGACGAATTCCTGATCGCGATTTCGGCTGACAGCAAGGAGCCGGATCGACGCTGGGGCGAAGAGCGTTTTGCCGCGCTTGCCCAAACAATCGCACAGCGCCATCGCGTCCGCTTTTTCGAAATCGGCAACGCGCTGCAGGCCGGATCGCTCGGCGTCGGTGAGGATCTCGTCGGCAAACTCGATCTTCGTGCTTCGCTAGCACTGCTTTTTCAAGTCGATCTGTTCATCGGCAATCACGGCGGCCAAACCCATCTGGCAGGCGCAATCGGAACGCCGGCGCTCTGCCCGTGGGGAGCGAGTGCGCCCTACCCTGCGTACGCCTACGACGCGATCTCCGTGGCAATACAGACCACGCCCGCGTGCCGCAATTGCAGTTTTACCGGATCGCTTTTGCCGGAGTGCCGAACCGCCGATCGACGCACCGGCCGCGTGCCGTGCACACAAGCGATTTCAGTCGACGACATGGCGCGGGCCGCCGATGAACTCTTGCCGCGTCTGGTCGCACTGCGCGGTCACATCACCGCTCAAAAACAACATCGCCTTGAGCAGGCACGCGATCCCATATCGCTGACACGATTTGAGACTCGAAGCGAAGTCACTCCGTTTTCGCACCAACACCTGTTTCTCGGCGGCATTCCGGGCTGGGGCGCAGAGCATCGGCGCGACAATTTCGCCCGCCTCAAGAAAATCGTCGCCTTTCCCGATTGGAACGACACTGAGACGTGGCAACCGTTGATCGCTGACTTTGTCGCACAACATCGGGCGGACTCAGCTGAAACGTTGGTCCTCTCCGCGTTCCCGCTCACTGGTCCAGAAGTGGCAAGAACAGTCGGTGGTTTCGCGCAAGCTCAGCGCCGCGCCCAGCCGCCCAAAATTCTTGTCATTCTCGGCCCAATCAGCGAAGAGGAGCGGGCCGACCTAAAACGCCGCGCCGCTATTTTGGTATAGATCTCCCGTTCACTTAAAATTAGCACCGTGCATGCTGAGCGGAGCGCGAAGCGCGGAGTCGAAGCACAGTCGAGGATCGTCCTTCGACAAGCTCAGGACGCACGGATTATTGGGTCTACCGCCGTCGTTTTCCTGAGCGCGGTTTTCCCTTGGGGCCGCGTTTGCGATCGGAATGATCGAAGCGCTTGTGTGTTTTTCGATCACTGAGAAAAGCGCGGGGAGGTGCCAGCGCCGGCTCACTCGTTTCCCACTCTTCGGGCGCTTTCTTTTCCAGTCCTCGTGCCGATTCGCCGGCGAGCGCAAAATCAATCTTGCGGCGCTGGATCGACACGTTCTCTACTCTCACTTGCAACTGATCGCCCAATTGGAAACGGCGGCCCGATCGTTTGCCGGTCAGTTGCATCCGCGCTTCATCGTAGGAAAACGAATCGCCGAGCGACTCGACGCGCACCAGCCCCTCGATAAAAGGTGCCTCCACTTGCGCGAAGAACCCGAATCCGGCGACGCCAACAATGGTGGCGCTAAACTCTTCACCGATTCGATCACGCGTGTAGAGCGCACGATAAAGATCGACGACTTCGCGCTCCGCCTCCATGGCGCGACGCTCGAACGACGAGGACTGCGTTCCCATCACTTTCAAGTCTTCGCGCCCCGGCGGCAGAGGCGGCTTGCCCCCGGCGGCAATCCCATCGCCGTGCAGCGCATGCTTGAGCAAACGATGCACGATCAGATCGGGATAGCGACGGATCGGAGATGTAAAATGAAGATAGTCGCGCGCGGCCAGGCCAAAATGGCCAACGTTGACAGTGTCGTAACAGGCCTGTTTGAGCGCACGCAACAGCAGAAAGTTCAAAGCGCGTTCCATCGGCCGGCCCTTGAGCGAGGCCAGCACATCGCGCAAACGCTTCGGGTCGCGCCCATCCTCGAGATTGAATTCCAGCCCTTGGGTCTCGGCGATGTCGGCAAACGCCTGCAACCGCTCATCCGAAGGCACCGCGTGCACCCTCCACAAGGTCGGCAACTTGCGCTCAGTAAAAAAGCGCGCCACCGCTTCGTTGGCCGCGAGCATGAAATCTTCCACCAGCTGGTAGGCGCCTTTGACTTCCGGATTGGCGCGCGACTGCACGATGTCGCGAACCCGCAACGGATCATCTTCGTCGAGCACCACTTTGGCCTCGGGCAGATCAAAATCAAGTGCACCGCG
>JAHFDU010000048.1:0-13864 GCA_023248835.1 Myxococcales bacterium
CTTTATGCAAACCTGCGTGGTTGCAGAAATCACTACCCACATTCGCAACATTCCGATCGAGGTCCCGCTCGGCCGGCGTGAGGGGTTACGCACCCGCTCGGTGGCCAATTTCGACAACGTGCGCGTGTTCCCGATTCGCCGTCTAAGCGAATGCGCGGGCACTTTGTCACCTGCGCGGGTTGCCGAAGTAAAGCAAGCGCTGGGTTGGGTCTTCGACTGGAGTGAACTCAAGCCAGGGGCGCCCGGAAGTCGGCGTTGATTCGCGCTTCGCGATTCTTACCACCGCCGACAGCCAACAGCTGACAGTGGAGAAAAATCGCAAAATCGCGTTGACCCTCCCGTAACCTTCGCTCTTGAAATGAGGACTAAAGTAGGTGATTTCATGAATGAATCCGAAACTGTAGGCTGTCGGCTGTGAGCTGTCGGCGGCGCCCGGACTTCCGGGCGCCCCTGGAACTCAAGCAGGCGGAGTAGACTCGTGGTATTCGATCTTGCATGAAGCGCCTGCACCGCAAAGATCTGTTCACCTGGTCTGAATTTGTTCCGCGGCTCAACCTCGACTTCAATAGTTTTTTTTGGCAGCGTGATGGCGGCAACATTGCAATCGATCCGTTGCCGCTGTCGGCCCATGATCGCGCCCACGTCGTCGAGCTCGGCGGCATCGCCGAAATCGTGATCAGCAATTCGATGCACGTCCGCGGCGCACAGCAGATCGCCGCCGAATTTGGATCACAATTGATTGGGCCGCGCGGTGAGAGCGAACAATTTCCGATTCGTTGCAGTCGTTTTGTCGGCGACCACGAGGAGATTGTTGCGGGATTGCAAGTGTTCGAAATGGCGGGCTCGAAGACGCCGGGAGAACTGGCGCTGGTGCTCGAGAGAACAACCTTGATCGCGGGCGATCTCATTCGCGCCCATCGCGCCGATGCGCTGATGCTGCTTCATCGCGACCAGGGATTGAAAGACGAAGCGCGGGCGCTCGACTCGGTGCAGCGGTTGCTCGATCTCGGAACCATCGACACGGTTCTCGTCGGTGACGGCTGGCACGTTTTTCGTCACGCCGCAGAATTATTGCAAGAGCTCGTCGCCAGCGGACGCGCCAAGGCGGGAAAGTGAGCCACATCGCGGTCCTCGGCGCCGGCAGCTGGGGCACCGCGCTCGGCTGTTTGCTGGCGAAAAAACACCAAGTGACGTTGTGGGGTCGCAACTCGGGAAACATTGCTGTTCTCAACGCCAGTCGAGAAAATCAAAGGTTTTTGCCCGGCATCACCCTGCCACCCGCGCTCGCCGCCACCGCCGACTTAAATGCGGCGCTGAGCGGAGCCGAGTTTGTCGTCTGCGCGTTGCCGGCGCAGTCGGTTCGCCAAGTCATGCAATCGATCGGTTCCTCTCTCGATGCGAACGCAATCATTATCGCGGCATCGAAAGGAATTGAACTCGGAACGCTGTGTACGATGGAAGAGGTGCTGACACTATGCGCCCGACCGATCGCGATCCTGTCGGGACCAAGTTTCGCTCGCGAAGTTGCGCTTGGAATGCCAACCGCAGTCGTCGTCGCCTCTCGTGACCACGTGATCGCCGAATCGGCGGCGACGGTGATGCGGGCCGATCGCTTTCGCGTCTACACCTCCGATGACGTCGAGGGCGTCGAGATCGGCGGCGCGCTCAAAAACGTCATGGCGATCGCTGCCGGAATTGCCGACGGCCTCGGCCTCGGTCTCAACGCGCGCGCGGCACTGATTACCCGCGGCCTGGCAGAAATCGGCCGCCTCGCCACCGCGCGCGGCGCCAACCCGCTGACGCTGGCGGGCCTCGCCGGTCTGGGCGACCTGGTGCTGACCTGCACCGGCGACGAATCGCGCAATCGCAAACTCGGGCTGGCACTTGGTCGCGGCGAAACGCTAGCGGCGGCGATCGGCCAAGTCAAACAGGTTGCCGAGGGCGTGCAAACTTGCGCCAGCGCTCACGCCCTCGCCCAGCGACTCGGCATCGAAATGCCGATCACCGCGGCGATGCACCGCGTGCTGTTCGAGGGGTTGCCCGCCGCGCAAGGATTGGTTGAACTGCTCAGCCGTGAACCCAAACGCGAACTTCAATAGTTGAATCAGCCGGCTTTTTTGAGTGGCCGGGTGCGAGCGCTGGCTTCGCGCGTCTTGGCCAGATCGAAGTTAGTTTGCAGGTTCATCCAGAATTCTGGACCTACTTTGAAGGCTCGCCCCAGCATCCACGCGGTCTCGGGCGTGATGCCGCGCCGGCCGTTGACCAGCTCGTTGATACGCTGAACCGGAACCCCGAGATGCTCGGCCAAGGCCGATTGGGTCATCTTCAGCGGGCGAAGAAATTCTTCGAGCAGAATCTCGCCCGGATGCTCGGGAATTAGATGCGTGGGAATCATCTGTCACCTATAGTCAGAATTTACCAGCGTCGCTCATAGCCGATCCAGACGATCGGCCCGACAGTTACGAATTGCCAGGTAGAAACTCCTGCGTCGACGAAAAGCAAGTTGGTATTTTTCATTCCATCTCCACTAAAAAGATGCTCATAGCCACCGGTAGCGAAAAGATCGAAGACACCGCGTCGAACAATCTTGAAAGCAATCCGGTGTTCAAGCGAGGGCAGCTCAATGTGGAGCTCCACTTCGCCATCGCTTCCGTATATGAAGGCCCAAGAAAAGGGCAATACCCCGGTCAAATAACGAAGCAAGAAGTAACTTCCATCGAACCTGCCAATCCGCAGCGCGAAGCCGGCGGCGGCAAAGTAGGGCCAGCCGCCAGCCACGGAAAGCGAGAGGCTGAAGCGGGGCGCACCATAGCCAATCTGCAATGCGACTCCGCCGTTGGATCTCTCCACTCCTCCGACGAAAGAGTTGCCTCCGAATTCGCCGAGTGCGATTGTTCTTACCCCGAGCAGCAAGCCTGAAGGACTTGTGTATTCGTAGCCGATGTCATGGCCAAGGCCGCCATACAGCGGCCCGTAGCTTCCGGCTAACCAGTCGTGACCGCTCGGCCCTGCGTTCAGATGGAAACCGCCGCCAACGAAAAATCGTTGGAAACTTTTTCTCGACTGAGGAGCGGGTGATGTGGCCGCTGCTGAAGCAGCGGGCGCCGGCGCCACAACCGGGCGAGGCGCAGGCGCGATCGGACCCAGAGTGTCGTCGCCTGCTTGAAAGTTTGCCGGCTCGAAGGTCAAGGCGATAAACAGCGCGGCGGTTTTTGCCCGCTCCTCGCAGCGACGATCGCTGTCGGCAAAAACCCGCACCCGATCGGCGATGGTGACGCGGTAGACCTCACCGTCGTCGACAATCTCGACGCTTGGCCGTGGCACGGTTGGGGGCGCCGGTAGCAAGCGCGCAAGCTCCGCCGCGACCGCCGGAGCGCTGGGGCAACTCCCCTCGGCATGGATGGTCTCGTCTGCCCACGCCAGCGACGAGAAAACACCCATCAAGATAATAAGGTTCGTAATCCTCATATCTTCTAATGTGTCGAGCCTAGGAAAAACTTTTATCGCCGCAGCTTTTCGATGGTTTTTATGAAATTTCCCTGCGGGTAGCGCTGCTTGTACTTCCCAGCCAGCGCGGTGGCCAGTGCGGTTTGGTTTTGCGCAACTGCCACCTCAATTTGCAGCGCCAGCACATCTTCTGAGAGCTCGCCCTTAGGAAATTCTCGAGCGTATTGATCGAGCAGGACTTGGACGCGCGCGGCATCATGCTCATGCCGAAGCGCGGTGAAGGCTTGCGTCACCAGCGTCGCTTCTGAGCGCTCTTCGACAAGAGGCTGCTCCGCTGCGACCTGCTTCAGCTCTGGTTTGCGCCGGAGCGGCGGCTTGCGGATCGGCGACGCCGCTGCTACGCGCAGCGGCGCCGGCTCAGTCGTGGAAGGCGGCGCGAGTGGCAGCTGGGAGACAGGCACCGCCTGCGGAGCGGAAATCGCAGGCTCGCTCTTTGGTCTCGCCGTCGCTGTCGCCGAAGAAACAAGCAGTCGACGCCAGAGCGGAACGATCGCCTGACGGCTCCACATTGCACTCGCCGTCGACACCATCGCCAACAAAACGATCGCGACCATCAGTGGCATGAAACGAATTTGGCGTCCGATTTTTCGTTTCGGCGCGTCGAGCGACTGCCAGACCCGATCGCGCATCGCGGTCGACACCGCGCTCGGCTCTTCCACCGCGACCAATTGCGCTGCCAGCGCCAAAGTCGCATCCGCTGCGGTCGAATCTTTCAGCAGGCGCTCCATCAGCCGCCTCCCTGGCGCAGATCATCTGCGAGCGCGACAAAATCTTTGCGCGCTTGATGGAGGCGCGCCCACGCGGTCGAAAGCGGAATCCGCTCAAGCGCTGCGATCTCTTCGCCCGACAGCCCGTCGATCTCAAACAGCACAAACGCCCGGCGCCGTTTGTCACTCATTTTTGCAAGCAGCGCGTGCAGCAGAGCACGCATCTCCTTGCGCTCGAGCAGTTCCACTGGCGATGGGCAGCGCGCCTGAAGCTGCTCGACCTGCGAACTCTCGTGGTCGCGAAAAAACAGCCGGCGCAGCCAAACTTTCCGGCGGTGATTGCGCGCAATGTGGGTGGTGATGGTGTAGAGCCATCCGGCGAGGTTGTCGCCGTCAAATGCAGGCAACTTGTGGCGCACGGTGACGAACACCTCTTGCGCCACATCCTCGAGATCTTGGCGCTCCACGCCGCTCGCACGCGCCCAGCGCACCACTTCGGCGAACCAATCGCGGTAGAGCGTAGGAAAATCGAGGGCGGAATCGGCGACCGAATTTTTCGCCGAAAACAGAAGCGATTTACCGGTTCCCATTGCAGCCTCGTAACACAATTGTCGTCGCCTACAAAGGCACAACACCACCGCTGCGCAATAGAGTACACTTGGAAAAAGGAGCCAGCGATGAGCGATTGGATCGTTTCAAGTCCCGATGTACTCGGGGGCAAACCTTGTATTCGTGGGACGCGAATCACCGTTGAGTTCATCCTTGAGCTGCTGGCCAACGGAGGCACCCCCGAAGGCATCATTCTCGCCTATCCCCATATTGAGTCCGCCGGACTGAAGGCGGCGCTCGAGTACGCGGCGCGCTCCATGAAAAACAAAGAGAGAATTCGATGCTCAAAGCCACGCCCACTCTGATTGGCTTCAGCCAAAATGAATCAGAATAGTTCCGTCAGCGATTCGCCTCTTATCACTTTAGTCGTCGGGCTCGGCAAGAGGGCGTCGATGGTCGACGGAGTTACACCAAAGAGCGCCAGCTCTTTCCAGCCATTGGCGTCGCTCGAATCCTGCCAGCGCACCAGAAAAATTCGCGCGTGGCGATCTCGTGCGCGCGCGATTGCACTCGCCAGCTGCTCTTTTACTCGCGTCATCTCGTGCAGCTTTCCAGCGTAGTAGACGATCGGAAACATTTCGACGTCGACGCGCTCATAAAAACCAACGTACTCATCCCAGCTGTGGCCGGGGCAAATCACCAAATCGCCAACGTGAACATTTGCGACGATGGCGTGCGCGCGCGCCTTGTCGGTAGCGTCCTTGGCCCGTGGCAGCCAAAGCACGCCATTGGCAACACCGATGCACGTAATCACCAAGGCGACGGCAAACCTCCGCTGGCCCGACGCCACGACCAACCAAAACAGCGGCAGCAAAAAAACGTATCGCTCTTGATCAGACGAGAAAAAAAGAATCGCCAGCCCGCCATAACTCAGAAGCCAACCGATCATCGCCGCTTTTCCCATCGGCCAAGACCACGGTCTAGCGACGACCATCACTGCGACAATGGCGCAAAGCCCGAGCGCCAGCGAAACACTCACGCAAGTTAACGACGCCTGGTAAAGATAGGGCGAGTAGACGATCGCTTTGGCCGCGCCATAGAGTGCGATCGGAAAGTTGGCGAGCCGCAGTGGGTAGGAGAATCCGTGACGAGCGGAAAGCAGCCACTGTCGACCGAAACAAGCGACGAGGATTCCGTAAGGGGCCGCGATAAGTGTTGCCGAAAACGCAACCACCGGAAGGCGCCGCGGCCGCGGCACCAACAGCCCCAGCGGCAACAAAAACAGCACGTTCTCGACGTGAAATAGCGTCGCTAAAGCGGTCGCTATCGCCGCGCCTACCCATTGCTTGTGGACGCAACAATAGATTGCGGCTGTCAGCCCACACAGCGCCGGCGCGTAACTCTCGACGTCGCTGCCGCAGGCGAGCGTGCCAAACGAGACACCCAGTCCTGCCGCCGCGACCAACCCCGCATTTTTCTCGACCAATGTCTGCGCAGTTCTGCCGGTGAGAAACACTGCAAGTGCAGCACTCCCCGCACTTAGCAATCGAGCCGGCGCCAAAAAATCGATCGGCCGCGTCGCACCGACAAGAAATCCGGCGGCGCGCAAGAATGCAACGTAGGCGATGTGGCCAGGGTAGATGGTGCTTCCAGCCGCCGCGCGCAAGTAACCAAGTCCGTCGCCGTTAACCAGCGTTGGCGCCGCTAGCAAGTAGGCGACGAAGAACAATACGCTCAGCGCGATGAGTTTATTCATCACTGGGAAGCAGCGTCGAGATCTTCATCAGCACTTCTTCGAAGACGCGCTTTGGAGCTCTCCCTTTGAACTGCGCGTGGCGAGCTCGCCAGTCGAGATTTTTCACGTGGTCAGCTAAAATGGCGCCCGCGACGGCCGTCCCTTTTGGCAACAAGACCTCAAACGGATAGCCCTTTATACGCGACGTGATCGGACAACAGAGCGCAAGACCCACTTTTTGATTATACGCTTTGGGCGACAACACCAAAGTCTTAATGTATCTACATTGAAGATACATCACCTGTGTCCATCTTGCAGTGGTTATAGGGTCAACGTCGGTCCACGTCCACCCTCACCCCAACCCTCTCCCGCAAGCGGGAGAGGGCGTCGGAGTGGGGGCCGGAGCCAGTGGGGGGCGGCGGACTTTTACTTTCCGTAGTGTGCGATTTCGCCGGTGCGGGGGCTGCCAGCTGGAGCAGAGAAATTGCCACCGACGACGAAGATATCGTCCGGCGCGGCGACAAACGCGGCATGAAAATCTGCATTGTGAGGAACTAGCAGGCTGTCGTCACTCCAAATATCTAAGTGGCGACGAAATTTTCGGCCTTGGCCGCCGCTGACAATCACGTCGCCGACGCTGTCGACCGAAACGCCGGAGAATCCAGCTGCGTCCTTTAGCGCAGCGATCGACGACCAGCTCGATCCGTCATAGTGCAGCGCAATCCCGGCACTGCGACCGCCAACGGCATAGACGTCGCTGCAGCCGCGCCCGGCGACGGTAAACAGCGGCAAAGTAGTGTTGCTTGTTTGCACGGTCCAATTGTTGCCGTCGAAAAAAGCAATCGCACCACCGTCGCCGACAACGAACACTCGATCGCGAGCGCAGCCCCACACTTTCCACCAGGCGCCACTGCTCGCAGGTGTACTCGAGGGCGCGCTCCAAGCTTGACCGGTGTAGTGCACGATCACCGCCGAGACGTTGGGACTGCCGCCGACCGCCCACAGATCGTCGGCAGCGCTGCCCCAAATGCCGTACAGCGTTTCGGTGGTGCCACTCTGCGACGCCGAAAAGACGCTGCCGTCCCAATGCAAAACGGTGCCATGCTCTCCAGCAAACCAAACATCGGTGGGCGAAAACCCAAATGTCCACCATAGGGTGTCGGTGCCGGGCGCCTGCAGGTCGACGAATTTCTTACCGTCGAAATGAAGCGCCAGAGCCGACACGCCGCTACCGATGCCGCCGCCGGAGAAAAATCGATCTTGGTTTTTTTCAGTTCCCCACGCCGAAAGCACGATGCGATCGGAGCTCGAAAACGCAGTCGACCAATTCGCCTGCGGTCCACACGCAACGACAAAAACCAGCGCTAGGGTTCGCATTTGGCCACGTTGGCGCATTTCCCAAGCGTGTAATCCGGACCACACGTGCATTCGCACATGGGAAGACATATACCTGGCGGACAGGTGGGCGTGATCTCTTTGGACGCGCTACCAACGCGCATTCTTTGATCGGTAGCAGTGACCTCGAGTCGCACTGCCCTATTGAGAACAGAACCGCCGGTGTTGTCCGGACAGAGCGCAACATTGGGAATGGAGGAGAAATCACCTGGCGGCACCCACCAGCCACCGTCGGCTAGCACCAGATCCGCGGATCGCGCGTCGAATTCGGAAAGAGGCGCATCGGTTTTGAGGTCTCTCACTACTCCTCTCAACCGCACCCCACAGGGAACAATGTTTTTCAGCCGCAATCCAGCGTACATCACAAATCCTCCTTGCGGCGGTCGCAACAGATCGACCGCATCGCCGTCGGAAACGATGATGAGTTGCCCGGCCTTATCAATTGCAAGTTCCGCCTCGACCGGCAAATTCGGATCGCCCGCAAACGGCATCTCACAGCGAACTGCGCCACCGCACGCAGTCATAATAACCATCGGCAGCAGAGTTCTTAGAAGCAGTTGGCGTCCTGTTGTTTGGGATAATAGTAGACAAACGCGTTGCAGTGCTCTTGTGTCTCGACTTTGCCGCCAAAAGTGGCGCAACACCTGTCGGACTTGTCGCCGCAGTCGGTGGCCGCCATGGTGTAGTGGCAGCGCCAGTCGATGCCGCCGTTTTGCGGAATTTCGATGTTGAGCTTTTGCAACAGCGGCGGGTCGTCCCACGTCGTTGAAGTGTAAAACACATCTCCCACTGCGTCGGTACTCCTGTCGTACGGGGCGATTTCAAACTTGCTACCGCGCGAGTGAAAGTGGCCGTTGGCGCCGATGATGGTGACCGGCGCACGCGCAAAAGTGCAGCTCGCTTCATACATCCGATCGCTGTCGCCGGGGCAAACTCTGATCGACTGATTGGTAGCGAACACGGTGCCGAGTTCGCCTTTGGTCACGCTGCTAGCATCGACCTGATAGAAATTGACCAACCCCTTGCCTTTGCCTGGTGTTTTCTGGGTGGTCGCGTTGACGTAATGGATCTGCATCATCAGCTTTTCACCCGGCATGAATTTGTGGGCAACTCCTTCGGGCAGCGTCCAGTCGTTCAGGTTGTTTCCGGGAGTAGAATTTTGCAAATTGGTCACCAGTGGCCAATCGGCCCAGTTGCCCGCCTTGGAATTGAAGCACTCGCCGTCGATCACCTCGTCGCCCGGCTGGCCGTCGAGTTTGACGATCGACTTGACGCGAAAAATATTGAGGTGGTGGCTGCCCGGATTTTGGGTCGCGACAATGCGATTGATGTAGACAGGATCGCTGCCGGTTCCAGGCACGGCAAAGAAGAAGCAGCGCTGCGTCTCGGTGCCGGATTTGACTTCGAACGAGTCGCTCGCCAGTTGAAAACCACGCGCCGGAGCATCCAGTGTCACTTCGATGGGTGCTCCGCCACAAGCCGCGATCGCGCAAACCAACAACAGGCTAATTTTCATCTTGTTCCTCCGTTCGCTCAAGGCCGCCGATGCTGAGCGAAGTCGAAGCACCGTCCTTCGACAAGCTCAGGACGAGCGGAAATGACAGCTCGCTTACCCCGAACATACTTTTTCGCAATATTCCTGCCCGTCGCCGCTCGGACAACGCACCGTCACACTTGTTCCCTGCTTGTCGAGCGGGTGGTCCTGCCCATCCATGAACTTCACTTCAAAGTGGATCGACTGATCGCGAACCTTGACCCCGAGCGGCGCTGGACACATGAAACCAGGTCGTGCTCGCTCCTCTTCAAAATAACCTTCGTCGCCCGCGCTACCCACTTGCTCCTCCAGCAGCGGCGATTTGCGTACCAAGTCGCCGGAGTCGTCGCGCCGTGCAGTTTCGAGCATGCGCACCGTCTGACCGCTCATTCCGTAGGCGCGATACTTCAACCAAATGTGAAAGCCACCCTGCGCCCCCGACACCAAGGTTTGATCTCCCTTGAGCGGCAAAAAACCGTCGCCCAAAATGTCGGCGGTCCCGAGCTCGAAGTGAACTGACCCCGGAACCGCCGCCCCACCACAACCGGCCAACAATGAAACCATGAGAAAACAAAAACGCACAGTTACTCCGCTCTCCGACGACGCACGAGCAGCGTTCCGATCAGCAGCAGCACACCGATCGGAAACAGCGACGGCAGCGCGCGGGTCGACATGTTGCACGCAGCGTGCGAATGCGCACCGGGAAGCGTCGCCAGCATCTGCGAAACCGGTGTCGTGTTGTCGCGATAGATCCTCGGCGCGCCCTCCTCGCCTAAGATCTCGATCCGTTCCGACGCTGGCAGATTGCCCAGTGCCGGCGACTGGCTGGTGCCTGATGGATACTCTAGGGTCCATTTCTCCTCGGTCACCAGGGTCGCCGGCACTGCGCTGAGACTCGCACCCGATCCATAACCGCAATGGTAGGTGATGGTCGCTTCGTGAACATTGCCGACATCGGCAAGACTTGGATTGAACGAAAACACCGGATCGGCAGTCATAAATTCCGGCGACAACGTGGTGTAGAGCCGAGTCAAATAGGGAAACTTGTCGAACAGCACGCCGGCATTGAGCGTCGGCTGCACAATTCGCTCATTGATGTCGCTCGCTGCTTTTGGCGGATCAAAACTTTTCGCATAGGTGGCGTATTCGCTCGGCGCAATCTGACCAAAATATTGCAGGTAGTACTCGAGCTGATTATAGAAGGTGTCCGACGCAACGCCCTGCTTCACCAACCGATCGGGCTCGGGCAGGTAGGGCCGCAGCAGCGCCACCAGCGTGCTCGACAGATTGCGCGAAAAGAACGGACCATTCGACTGGTTGATGAAACCATTGTTGAGCAGATACTGAACGAACCGCACGGGATCTTGCGTGCTCGCCAGCGTCACCAAGCTGCCAAAGCGACCGGGCGAATTGAGCTGCTTCTGCATCGGCGTGCTTTTGCCCGCGTACTCGGTGACGAACGAATGGCGATCCGGCGCTTCGTTGACCGCTTGGATGATCACCTTGTTGTAGTTAGAGCCGGCGTTCTGCCAATCAATCAGCGCGTCATTGATCACGGTGTGATAGTAGTTGCGCGGAATCGCGCGCCCTTGACCGAGCATCCATACTTGAATGCCCATGTCGGGCTTGGCCGCCACCGAGGTGAGCACGATCGGTATCATCGCCAGGTCAGATTGATAGTGCACCACCACTGGCTGCAGCTCTCCGGCCGAGCTGCCCGGCTTGAGCTTGAGCGCCAAGAAGAAGGCGCCCTTATGAATATAGGGCGACAGCTCTTTGTCGGTGGCGGTCGAAACATAGTGGTTGTCCGACAGCCACTTGAGCATGTCGGCTTTGTCGTCGGCCTTGAGCACCGCGTAGTCGTAAGGCCCGACCGAGTCTTGGTACACGAGTGGGTTGTGATCATCGGCGGCCATACCGGCGTCGGCGGCGGAGACCGCTGGCTGCGGCGGTGCGAAATTATTGCCGCCATTGCTACCACCGAAGCAGTTGCCTTCGTACACGGCGGTCAATCGATACTTGGGCTGCGTCGTCGTGAGCAGCCGCGTGAACAGCTCGTCGACGCCGAGTTCCAATTTAGGAACTGACGGCAGCGGCAATAGCCAGCCGAAATCTTTGGCGTCGCCGGAATATTGAATCTGAATCTGCGCGGTAATTTCGCCATTTTCGGCAGAAAACAGAATGTTCTCCCCCGCCTGTACCACCGGCACCGACGGATCGGGCGGGGTCAAGCAGCCGCAGGCACGCGCCACCGCCGGACTCCACATATTGAATGCCGCAAACAGCGCCAACGACGAACCTACGGAAAAAGCCAATGGTCGAGTTCTCACAGGTCACCTCCCCTTCTGTTGCGAGTTGTGTTGCACGATCAATGCCGACGCCAAATACTTGATTTCACGTCGCGCAGTCTCAGAAATCTGAGGGTTCTTTCAAATTTCTGAGGTTCTACACATGAAGTGGGTGGTGTTCTAAAAACGGCTCAAGAAATGTTGGAACCGAGGCCGGACCATGTCTGAGCCGCCGGAATTAACCTTGGGTCAGCTGCGCCGCCTTCGCTTGACGCCGCTTTCGAGATTGAGTGCATCTACCAGATCTTGCGGTCGAGCGACCGCTCGTTTGTTCGTGAGCAGAGCCTCTCGTCCGATCACCGGCATCATGGCTGGGAGGCCCCGGATCTTGATCTCGAAGCGTGAACGCCAAGCCGATCTGAAATCGACGCCGGAAATCGCGGTCAGGATGTCGATGCGGCGCGGCGCCACACCGATTTGAAAAATCAATCCGGGCGTTGACAATTCCTTGACGGTGACACCGAAGAGCGGCGCGCCAAAAGCTCGCAGCGCTTTGACAACGCGCCGGGCGTTGGCCAAGGTGGGCTCGACCCAGATATCTAGATCTTTGGTTGCGCGCGGCTCAACGTGCACGCCGACGGCGTGGCCGCCGACAACCAAGTACCTTGCGCCCGCGTTTGACAACGCGCACAACATCTCGACGAATTCCGGCAGCAACATCCTCTCCTTTGAATGCGTAGGCGCTGAGTGTCAGCTCACTGATGAGCGTGAGGCGCTGTTCTGGAGTGAGCCCGTCGTCTTCTTTGGTTTCTTCGCCAAGGCGAAATATCCGCAGGGTTCGTCGCGCCATCCACTTCTATTGTACCTCGTTTGGGCGATTCGTCTTGTCTTGATTATTGCCGAGAAAGTCCCGCTGCGGCTGTACACTGCGCCTCGAGAAAGGTAGTTTCAGTTCATGGGTCGCGTTGAACTGTTTCGGCACGAGAGTGTCCTCTTGGCCGACAATCCACTCGGCGATTCGCCGACGCGCGAAGTCGGCGTCTATCTGCCCGACTCGTACGATCGCAAGAGCCGGCGCTATCCGGTCATTCTGATGCTCTCGGGCTATACCGGCACCGGACTGGCGCTCTGCAACCGCAGTCCGTGGACACTGACATTTGATCAGCGGCTTGATCGATTGATGTCCTCGGGAAAGGCGGCGGAGGCGATCTTCGTTCTGCCCGACTGTTTCACTCGCTACGGCGGTTCGCAATACGTCGACTCGCCGGCGATCGGACGCTATGAAAGTTACCTGTGCGACGAGCTGATGCCGCTCATCGACAGTCGCTACCGGACCGTTGCTGCTGCCGAAGGGCGCGGCGTCATCGGCAAATCGTCGGGCGGCTACGGCGCGCTGCGCTTCGGCATGCGCAGGCCCGATCTTTTTTCGGCTTTGGGCTCGCACGCCGGCGACAGCGCGTTTGATCTTTCCTATTTGCGCGAATTGCCGCGCATGCTGCTCACCATGGAAAAGCGCGGCGGCATCGACGGATTTTTAAGTTGGTTCGATTCGCTCATCAACAAATCGCAGCTGGCGATCGAAGTGATGTCGAACTTATGCTGCGCTGCCGCCTGGTCGCCCAAAGCGCAGGGCCCTTACGGTTACGGCAAAGGGTTTGACCTGCCGTTCGAATTTGTCACTTGCCGCCTGCGCGAGGAAGTGTGGGCGCGCTGGCTGGCGGCCGATCCAGTGCGCATGCTCGACGAAGATCGCTACATTTCAGCGCTGCGAAAGTCCCGCGCCATCTTTCTCGACGCTGGACTTGGCGACGAATACAACTTGCAACTCGGCACCCGCCAGATCGCCGCCAAACTCGCGCGCAGTGGCATCGCTTGTGTACACGAGGAATTCGAAGGCGGCCATTTCAACACCGCCCATCGTTTCGACCGCTCGGTAGAGGTGATCACCAAAGCGCTGGCAGGTTAGCATCGAGGCTGACCTTCGCTGCTCTTTCTGCGAGTTCAAGGCGAGTTTGACGGGTTATCGCCTGCCGGTGATTCTGATGTTCACTAGGCTCTTCTCTAGTGTCTGCAGCGCAGCGGCAATTTCTGCAGAGCCCGGGTTCGCGGCTTGCCGCGCGCGGAGCTGGGCAATCAAGTCAGTGACCGC
>JAHFDU010000048.1:13874-15991 GCA_023248835.1 Myxococcales bacterium
GCGATCGAACTCCGGTTGCTGAGCAAGATCCTTCTGCACCGTCGGCGGTACAGAAGGCCCGCCTGCAGCCCCCAGCAACTGTTCAGGCCCCCTCAGCTTGATGGCGGCGTTGTTGACCGGGACGAGCTGCGATACCTGCAGTGGGCGTCTCGGCGCTGCCAGGCTAACGCTGACGGCGGCCGGATTGATGACGCGGTTGTTGTCGATCGGCACCGAGATCTGCAACGCGTTGCCTGAGCTGTATCTCAAGAGCTCGGCGACTTGGTTAAAGAACTCGCGGCTGGCGGCGAGAAGTGAAGTCACGCCGGACAAATCACCCCCACTCAGCGCACTGACCTGTAAACCGCTTACGTCAAGTCTAATCTCGAATGACAACTCTGTTGTCGTAACTGGGCCCTGCCAGATTGCTCGTGAAAAGAGTCCTTGAATCGTCGCACGGATATACGGGAGGGTGAATTCCCCGAGCGGCCGCGTCTCGGCAAGGTTTGCAACCAAGTAGTCGCTCTGCGCCGCCGGTTGAATATTGAAGCCGACTCCGGGGGTGTTCAGGGGCGTCTGGCCTGGACCGAGGTTGAGCCCCGCTGCAGCGATGCCGGCAGCCGCTTGGGTTCGCGGCGCGTTGTTGAAGAGCGATACCGTGTTCTGAATGATGCCTTTGAGCTCCTCCGGTTGCGGCAAAGCTCCAGCCGCGGGTCCAACTACGAAGTCGTTGGGCGCTGGCGCGCCAGCTGCGTTTGGGGTCGTGGTGCCCTTGAACGTTCTGGCGACCCGAGTGGGAGCGCCACCGCTGGTAGTCGTCGGCGCCTCGAGGAAGTCGAAAAATTGGGCAAAAAAATCATCGTCGGTCATGGTGGCCACTGCCGCTCTTTGCTCGGCGGGCACAAGATTGGTGAATTGCTCTCGCACATTTCGCGTCGACCCAGTCGCCAGGATGACCATATCCAGATTGGCTATCGTCTCGGCAAGCGCTTGACCATTGGCATCGACTCCACTGGTGACAACATTGACCGTGTTATTCGAGCCATTCGGCTGGAGCGCAGTCAGGCGCTTGGGATCGGCCTGGATGATCGGCGCCACGTCGGGGGAGGAGCTGCGGAAACCGGTTCCAATCGGCGCGTATCGGCTACGGATATCCTTGATAAATTCCTCACAGGTCTTGGCGTCCTGACCGATCCAACGAACCTCTTTGGGGCCGCCGGTTTGAGACGACGACAACCCATATCCCGCCCTTGGCGCGTAGCCGAGCAGGAATTCGATGAACACGTTGGCTGAGTCTCCTGTGCCGGCGACGGCGATTCGTTGGTTGACAAAATACTGGCGCGGATTCTTGTTTTGCGCCATCAGTCTGATGGCATCTTCGAAAGTCACAACCCGAGGCATGACCTTGGCGAAATCGGGAGACTGGAGCAGCTGAGGCTGTTGCCGCAGCGTCTCCTTGACGGAAGCCGGCACCGAGGGGGGGCCCAGGCCCGCCGCCGCGATGTACTTTTTCGTTCCTACTTGCACCAGGCTTCGCTGTGCGCCGACTGCCACATTGACCAGCTCCGGATAGGTCGACCCACCGACGGTGCCGCTTCTCTGCGCGCTGCTGCCAAAAATGAGATCGACGTTGGCAAAGCTGCGAACCGCCGAGTAAAGCCCCAAGACCCCGACTCTTCCCAAATCTCCTGCCGCCGGATACTTGGTCGGCGAGAAGTCGGACACCAGAACGGGAAGCCCAGGCGTTTCGTTGATGTTTCCTACTCCCGGAAGCGGCAACCGCCCGGGCTCAGACGGCCGGTTCGAGCTGTTCAAGCTGAAGGTGTCACCCGCGTAGCGAAAGGTGGCTGCTGCGGTGTCCGATTCATCGACGATCAGAACACGCGCATTCGGTTGATCGTTTAGCACCTTCATCACCGCAATCAATCCCTGCGGGCCAGTGCCCACAATGACCACGTCATACTTCTCAGCCGTGCCATCTTGCGGCGCCGCCTGTTTGGCGATGAGTTGGGACGCGGTGAGCGCAGATCGGATGCGAAGTTCGCTCTCCATCGCCAGCGTATAAGCATCGGCCAATTCGGGACTGGTGGCCATCACCGGCAGAATCGCACCGCGAAACTGCTCGACCCGTTGCGCCA
>JAHFDU010000049.1 GCA_023248835.1 Myxococcales bacterium
CGGAATCGCGCGATCGGGCAAGTAGACCGAGCAGCCACGCAAGCGCGCCTCGTGATCAAGCGCTGTTCCCACCCGCACATAGTGCGAAACGTCAGCGATCGCCACCCAGACGCGCGCATGCCCCGCTTTGGTCGACGGCTCGACGCAGATGGCATCGTCGAAATCGCGCGCAGTCTCGGGATCGATGGTCATGAAACCGCGATCGCGCAAATCGACGCGGTCGACGATGTGCGCTGCCACAACCTCGCTCGGTTCGCGTTTGGCTTCGGCCAGCACCTGAGCAGAAAATTCTTGCGGAATGTCGCCGGTCACCAGAATTTTTTCAATCTCGGTGTCGGGCTCGTCCGGCTTGCCGAGCACCTTCAGCACGCGCGCGCCGATGGCTTCGTCCTGCCGTTTGGGAAAGCGAACGATCTCGGCCACCACCGCTTGGCCGCTCTTGCCACCGCCTGAGCCATCGAGCTCGACCGTGCCGCCAGTGGCGAGCAGACGCGGATCATCGGGATCAAGCAGCCAGCGTTTGCCGTCGAGCCGCAAGGTGCCGGTAAGTTTGCTCCGTCCGCGCGACAGCACCTCTTCGACTCGCCCTTCGGTGCCTTTGTAGCCGTTCCAAGTGGTGAGCGCGACGCGATCGCCGTCGAGGGCGTTTTCCCGGTATCGCGCTGCGACAAACACGTCTTCGTCACCGTCTTCGCGGATCACAAATCCGTAGCCTGCCGGATGCACACGCAGCTTGCCGACGACAAACGCATTCGCACTTTTTGTGCTTCGACTCTTCCCCGTATGCGCGAGGGGACTATCCCCGCTCGTCCTGAGCCCGTCGAAGGACGCTCGCCCGACGACGCGGTAACGTGAACCGGGCGCTTTCTCGATGCGGCCGGCTTCGATCAATTGCGAGAGCAACGGCCGCAAGCGATGGCGCATTTTGTTGTTGGCACCAAGCAGGGCCTCGAGTTCGTGCGCCTTGACGCCCTCCACCGGCCCACGCAACAGCGCCGCCACCACTTTATCTTCATCCATGACGCCACACCCTAGCACGACTTGACTTTTTCCGTGAAATGTGTACATCCTATGTACATGGCGCTCGCACTCAAACACAAACATCTCAAACTCGATCAACGCAAGATCGATTTCGCTCGCCGCTATTTTGGCGTTCGTTCCGAGCAGGAAGCGATCGATCGTGCACTTGCGCTTCTCATGGAAGAAGAGCAGTTCATTGCGACGATGAAGCCGCTGAAATCGGCCCTCAGAACCGACAAGCAGCCATGGCCCTACCGGTAGCCCCTCGGCACAAAATTCTTCTCGACACCAACATCTTCATCGACTACTTGCGGGTAGGTCGACATGAGAACTGGGTAGCGGGAACGACACTAGGCGCCATCCGGTTCCTCTCTTCGATCGTGCTACTCGAACTTCGCCTCGGCGCCGATACTCCCAGACGCCAGCGTGTGATCGATCGGATTCGCGACGGACTGCCGAGCAATCGAATCATCGCGCCAACCGCAGCTCTGCACGATCTGGCTGGCGGATTGTTCCGAAAACTGTACGGATTTGGCAGCGGCGATCGCCTCGCAGCGATGAATGATCTGCTGATCGCACTGAGCGCGCGCCACATCGGAGCCGAACTCATCACCTCGAACCGAACCGACTTCGAGAAAATCGCGTCACACGTACGCGGTTTCCGTTGGCGGCTGCCGGATTAGGGCTAATTGCTATTGCCTGCTGTAGTCGGAGGAATTTCGCCGCGAAGAATGTGCAGCGCTTTGTCGTCGCAGCCAACGTAGAGGGTGCCGTCGGGTCCGAGCACCGGCGACGAATCGATGTCGCCGCCGAGCAGTACCGACCACACCAGCCGACCGTCGGGATCGATGGCGTACAACCGATCGTCTTCAGAGCCAAACAGAACGACGCCGTTGCCGTCGACCATCGGCGACGAAAAAATTCGATCGGCTGTCCGGTAAGTCCAAGCCACCACGCCGGTGGGGCGAACCGCGTATAAGCTGTTGTCCGAAGAGCCGACGTACACCGTGCCGTCCTGACCAATCGCCGGCGAACTGCGGATCGCTCCCTGCGTCGTCACCGCAAACTTGAGCGCACCGTCGGGCTTAAACGCGTACAGTTTGTGATCATCGGAACCGACGTAAATCGTACCGTCGGGCGCGATCGCTGCCGAGCTGTCGACGTCGCCGCCCATGCGATACTCCCATAGTTTCTTGCCTTGCGACGACAGTGCGTAAAAACCGCCGTCCTGGCAACCGACATAGAGGGTCCCATCCTTGCCCACCGCCGGCGTCGATGCGCAGTGCACCGGTCCGAGCGAAAATTTCCACAGTTGCACCCCGGCAGGGGAAATTGCGTACAGCCCGTCGGCTGACGCCAACACTGTGCCATCGGGCGCCAGCGCCACACCATCGACATCGCAGCGCGCCGATTCCGGTCCCGGCCCGGCGGAAGGCCGACAGGGCCCGGCGGTAAATTGCCACAGGATCTTGCCATCTTTGCCATCGAGCGCGAGCAGGCGATCGTCGTCAGAACCGATATATACAGTGCCATTCGGTGCAATCGCGGGCGACGTCCACACCAGATCTCCGGTACGCTGTTTCCACAGCAGCTTGCCACTCGGAGTCACAGCGTAGATGGATCGATCGTGCGACCCGAACACGATCATCGACGGCGCTACCGCAGCGGAGGAAAAGATCGCTCCCCCGGTGGTCACTCTGGCGACCTCTTTTGGCGCACGCCGCGGTGCAACCAGCCGGCTCCGTCCGGAGTGGGCAGCGTCGACCCGAAATAGCGCGGGCAACGCCGGCGGCGCCTCTTGCCCGAGGGCGTTACCAAGCACCACCATCGCGACACAAAACCATCTCATGGTCTAGGACTTCCTACTCTAACCGTTCCATTGCCGACGGCAACTCACCATGTTATGTAAGCCTACCGTATGAAGATTCCCGTCGAACAGATCGACGCTGACGCTCAGAAAATCGTTCGTCGCCTGGTGGCCAGCGGATTTGCCGCGTACCTGGTGGGCGGCTGCGTGCGCGATCTGCTGCTTGGGCTCAAACCCAAAGACTTCGACATCGCCACCAGCGCGACGCCCAACGAAATCAAAGCGCTGTTTCGCAACTGCCGCATCATCGGCCGGCGTTTTCGTCTCGCGCACATTTTTTTCGGATCCAAGATCATCGAAACTTCCACTTTTCGCGCCAACCCACGCGACAGCGAAACCAGCGAAGTCGGCGACGAGAGCAACGAGCTTTTGATTCGCCGCGACAACGTGTTTGGATCGGCCGAGGAGGATGCAGCGCGGCGCGACTTCACCATCAACGGGCTGTTCTACGATCTGGAGGCGGAGACAGTCATCGATTACGTCGGCGGCCTTCCCGACCTCGACAAGCGGCTGGTGCGCACCATCGGCGATCCCGACATCCGTTTTCGCGAAGATCCGGTGCGCATGCTGCGCGCGATAAAATTTGCCGCTCGACTCGATTTTTCGATCGAGCCCGCCGCTTACGCCGCGCTGGAGCGCCATCAGGGAGAGGTCCTAAAAAGCGCGCCGCCTCGTGTACTCGAGGAGATCTATCGTTTGCTGCGTACCGGCTGGGCCCAGCGCTCGCTGACGCTGCTCGAGCGCACCGGCATGCTCGAATTGCTGATTCCGACACTGGGGAAAGCAGCCGCGCAGCCGCCCATGCACCAGCGACTACACCAGTTGCTCGAGCGCCTCGACGAGCGTGCCCCGCCACAATCTCCGCATTCGAACGCGCTGGTGCTGGCGGTGCTGGTCGCCATTGTCCACAATGGAACCGATGATGCACAAAATGACTTCGAAGCGCTCGAAACGCGCTGGCGCGCCATCACCCAAGAGCTGCGGGCGTCACGCCGCGACAGCGAGTGTTCGAGACAGATTCTGTTGGCTCAACGCCGACTCGTACCGAACGCGCGCCGCAAGTCGCGCCCGATGTCGCTCACCAAACGGGAGTGGTTCGCCGAGGCGCTGGCGTTGTTTGAGATCACGCGCGGCGATGATCCAGCGCTGACCGAGACCATCGCTCGCTGGCAGCGCCTGCAAGAGAACAGCGGCACCCCGGCCCACTTCGCGCCACCAAGCGACGGGCTTCCGGCTCGGCGACGGCGGCGGCGCGGCGGCCGGCGGCGGCGACGCGTTCGCGACGCAGCGCCACCGACAGGCGAATCGATTCAGACCTAAAGATCCGCCAGTTTTATCGTGGGCGTAGGCGTGGGCGAGTCAGCGACGGGAATCGGCCGCGCACCATCTTACGCCACCGCCAATAGAGAGCACGGATTTTCGTTTCACGCCCACGACGACGCCCACGAGAGAGTGATCGATGCCCAGAATTCAGACGTAGCGGGTGGGATCGGGAATGCCAGCCTCGACAAATCCCTGCCGGCGAATCAGGCACGCATCGCAATGGCCGCAGGCGAGTTCAGCTTGCGGGTCATAGCACGAGTGGGTCTGGCCGTAGTTGACACCGAGCGCTGTCCCTGCGCCGATGATGTCGGCTTTGCTCATCGTCATCAACGGCGCATGTACTTTCCAATTCGCGCCCTCGACACCGGCTTTGGTGCCAAGGTTTGCCATGGTTTCAAAGGCAACCAGGAACTCGGGCCGACAGTCAGGATATCCCGAATAGTCGAGCGCGTTCATGCCGGCAAACAGATCGCGAGCGCCGATCACTTCTGCCCAGCCGAGCGCGTAGCAGAGAAACAACGCGTTGCGCGCCGGCACGTAAGTCACCGGAATTGTCGCCGCCATCTGTTTGGGCGCGCGATCTTTGGGTACCGCGATGTCCGCAGTGAGCGCCGAACCGCCGACGCCGCGCAAATCGATGTCGACGATTCGATGCTCCACCGCTTCAGTCACAGCCAACTTCTTCGCCGCCTCAAGCTCGACGGCATGGCGCTGTCCGTAGCGAAACGAAAGCGCATGGCAAACAAATCCCTCCCGTTTCGCCATCGCCAACACCGTCGCTGAATCAAGCCCTCCCGAGAGCAGCACTACCGCGCGCTGAGTCATGCTTGCGAGTATACTCACTCCCTTTCCACAATGACGCGGAACAAACATATCGGCGACGCGTTGCTGCTCGGATCGAGCGAGCACTACCTCGACGCCGCCCTCTACGATCATGAATATCACCGCCGCCGCGAGGATGTGCAGTTCTACCGTCGGATGGCGCGGCAACATGCTCGAGAAAAACCCATTTTGGAACTCGGTTGCGGCACCGGGCGACTATTGGTGCCCCTTTTGCGCGATGGCCATCGCGTAGTCGGTGTCGATGCCATGCAGCCGATGCTCGATCGGTGCCGCGACAAGATCGGCCGCCTAGCCCTAGAAACGCGAACGCGAGTGAAATTACTCGCCGCCGATTTTCGTCGTCTGAATTTGCGGCAGCGTTTCGCGCTGATCGTCTGTCCATTCAACGGATTCATGCATCTGTATGAACGCGCAGACGTCGAAGCTCTACTTCGCAGCGTGCACCGACTGCTGACGCCGGGAGGGCGCTTTGTTTTTGATGTCATGAACCCCGATCTGAAATGGCTGTCGCGCGATTCGGAACGGCGCTGGGCGCGCACTCGCTTTCGCCACCCGGTCAGTGGAAAATCGCAAGTCTACTCGACCGATTTGCTCTACGACAACGCTCGTCAAATCGCGTTCATGCGCATCTATTATGAGACTCCGAGCGGAAAAAGACTGCGCACCATCCACCTCACTCATCGCTATTTTTTTCCGCAGGAGCTGGCGGAACTTTTGCACTACAATGGTTTCGCGATCGAAAAATCGAGCGGCGACTTCGACGGATCGCCACTTGGCAACGACAGTGAAGTGCAGGTCGTACAGTGTCGACTCGCTTGAAACGCATTCACTGTGAATGCATAATGATGGCATGGTGAAGACACTTACTTTGCGCAATGTTCCGGAACGCGTGATCGTCGCACTCCGGCGGCGAGCGCGACACAATGGCCGCTCGATGCAGCGCGAGCTCCTGTCGCTGGTCGAGCGCTCGGTCGACACCGAGTCCTTGTGGTCACGCATCGGCGCCATTCGCAAAAGTCTTCGCCCCGGCGGCATGAGCCTTGGCGAAATCCATCGCGCGCTCGACAAAGGACGGCCGTGAAACTGGTGCTCGACACCGACGTATTGGCGGCCGCCCTCTTGGGCGAGCCCGCCGGGGAGGAGGCAGAACGGCTGATTCGCAGCGCCAGCGAGCTCTACGCTCCGTCCCACATTTTCGCCGAGCTCACCAATGTGGTGTGGAAAGCGGTGACCCAAGCTCGACTCGCCGCACACCTGGCTGCAGAGCTGCTGGCGCTTGCCGAAAATATCCCACTCGTGCTGACGGATGTGCGAGAGCTCTGGCATGGCGCGCTCATGCGTTCTATCGAGCACAACCATCCAGCGTATGACACGCTCTTCGTCGAATTGGCGATGCAGGCAAATGTACCGATGGCCAGCTACGATAACCAACTACGAAAGCAGTTTCCCCGCATCGTGCGAACTCCGAAATCGTTACTACAACGTTGACGTACAACGCGAAATAGTTTCTGTTCTCGTCGGTAATTTGTTGACAACTCTTTCGTGGATTGAATAGGCTACAGAACCAGTTGGCTCTTACCAGGAGGGATCGGATGGCTGAAAAGGTTGCAAAGTTGGGAGTAAGGAAAGATTCCCACTATCTCTATTTCGTTCGCAAGACGGACATCTGGCGTACGCCGATGAAGCGCGCCGGTGGTCCGTCGGCAAAGGGCAAAGCGGAAAAGGTCGCGTCGGGGAGTTTCACCCGCGACGACGACTACCTCTACTTCGTCGACAAGGCGGGAGACGTGTCGCGCGCCAAGCGATCGGTGGGCGGCCAAAAGCGCAAGAAGAAGGCGGCCCCGAAAAAAGCCAAGCGCAGCAAGAAAGCGAAAAAGGGCGGCAAGAAAAAAAGACGCTAGCTCTTTATTTCTTCGACAGGCTCAGGATGTGCTGAGTTTTCGTCAAACAACAGTTGTTTTCATCGCGCGTTGCAACAATGGTGATGGCTCTCCCGTTGTGATCAACCACAATTGATGCGTGGTGCGGGTGGCGGCGATGTGCAAGAAATGGCTCGCCTCGACGCTGTCGGGATAGTTTGAACGCACCACATCGACGACGATCACATAGTCGAATTCAAGACCCTTGACCTGGGTAACGTCGGTCACATCGACGCCCGGTTTGAATGAAAACTCCTGATTGCGCACCCATCGCAGAGCCGCCACTTCGGACCGCTCGAGCGCGTGCCACCAGCCTTCGGCCTGGGCCGCATAGCGCGCAATTACCGCCACCGACGCGCTCGGCTCACGCGCTTGCAGCGACCGCAACGCCTCAGACACAAACGCGACCGCTTCGCCGGTTTCGGAAAATTCGTGCAGGGCCACTGGCGCTCCGTGACGAGCCACGATCCCTTCCTCCCGCTCCCCAATCAGGCGGTTGGCGAATTGCATCACTTGCGCAGTCGAGCGATAGGCGATCTTGAGGGGCCGAACTTGGGCAAGTGAGTCCGGCACGCCGACGTCTTTAAGCAGCGCGGCCCAACCACGAAAAGCGTTGTCGAAAATCATTTGCTGCGCGGTGTCACCGGCGATCGTCAACGATCGCTCGGCGCTGAGTGCGCAGTAAAGCAATTTGATGTCTACCGGTGCAAGATCTTGGGCTTCGTCAATCGCAATGTGATCGAATACCAGCGGCGCACCGTCGGTGCGTTCGAGTTGTCCGTGCATGATCTGATAGAGCCGAAAGTACAAAGCATCGTCTTCGACATCCATGCAGCCCTTGGCGCTGTCGTTCGCTTCAAGCGGAGCACCATCGACCGCTTCCAGTCTATCGGCGTCGATGCCATCGAGCTCTTGCGAATCCTCGAGCTGCTCGCTCGACCAACTCACCAAGGTCTCGATCTCGCCTGCGCGAGCGGACTCAAAAACGTTTGGTTCTGCCAGCGCGGCGAGACGACCACGGTCAGTGCAAAGCTCACTCAGGATGCGCGGCAGAGCAGACAGCCGTGCGTTGAGTTCACGCGCACACTGCTCTCCCCGATGCAGCGTTGGTAGCGGCAGATCTACTGCTGAGCGTTTGAGCGCGAGACGCAGCGCTGTCACTTTTTTCAGCGGAGGATCGTCTTTGGCCGCATCCCAGGCCGCGAGCAGCGTGTCACCCTGCACCATCGATCCGACCGTTTGCTGCAACCGCTCCCGTGCCAAATTGATCTCTTGCTCTGCAGCCTGCTCGAGCAACTGCAAAAATGCCGGATGTTTTTTCAAGCGCGAAACCGCAGCCGGCGTCTCCTCAGAATAGCGTCGTTTGATCGGCACCAGACGCTGACGCAGATGGCGCGCCCACGAACCATACGTCACCACACGCACGCCTTGCACGCCGAGCGCCGGCAGCACACCCGCGACGTAGCGCTCGAGCGCCAGCGATGGCACCACAAACATGCAGCGCGAAGGATGAAAAGTCTGCCGCTGGTTGAACAGTAAATAGGCGATGCGGTGCAGCGCTACCGTGGTCTTGCCTGAACCCGCGCCGCCCTGAATCACGATCAATCCATGCGAGCGTTCTGTGATCAGCGAAAACTGCTCCCGATCGATGAGCGCAGCGATTTCGGGCAGCTCTTTGCCCGCGTGCGGCGCGCGTGCAACCTGAAATTTCTGCTTGGTTCTTGGCGCCGGTGCAGGCGGTCGGGCGGCGGTCCCCTGGCCGCCTTCGAGTAGAGCGGCCTCGTCGGCACCGGCGTCAAACCACTCTCCCTCGGTGTTACACACCAGCGTCCATTCTGGCGTGCCAACGCGACGCAACTTTCCGCCCGCGATCGAAACGTGTCGCCGACACAGCACGGTTCCACGCAGCGCGCGCCCCGCCACCTCCTCTTCGAACTCGTCGCCCTCTTCGTAGCGATAATAAATTTTCGAAATCGGTGCTTCACGCCAGTCGACAATTTGTACACCGGCGGGACGATCGATAAAGCTGCGGCGCCCGATCAAAATGTCTTGTGTGCCGTCGGCAGTCGATATCTGTAGGTGAGCAAAGTAGGGATTGCCGAGGTCAATCTGCGCGCTTTTGCGGCCGCGACGTGACGCCAGCGACGCCACTCGCGTCATCTGCTCGACGATGGACGCGATGTCCTCCTGTTTTTCATCGGCGATCTGATCGCGCAGCGCCACCAATTCCGATTCGAAATGATCCGCCGTCAGGCCACCGGTGTTGGGCTCGACGGCCAACGCGACGCGCCTCACCCGCTCGAGCAGCGCCAGCTCTTCGGCCACCACCACCGAAGCAACGCTGCCCGCTTGCACTTTTTCGCGCACGATTTACCGAGGAGCGAGCCGTGATCGCCAGTAACCCGGCTCGCGCCGATTGTGCGCAACCGCAAGTATCCTGAACTCATCCGGCAGCTCAAGAAAGAACAGAGTATAGGGAAACTTGTGCAGTGCACACCGACGAACCCCGATTCGTTCTGGAACGTCTATTGCGAGAGCGCAAATTTCGGAACGTTCACAAACCTGAACAACAGCGTCGCTGATAGCTTGCAGTAGCTCGTCGCCGAGTCTTCGATTTTGCGTCTGAGTATCGTACCAGGCGATTGCTGCTGAGATCTCATCCTGAGCTTCACCGTCGAACCGAGCAGGTTTGGTCACTTGGGGTTGCGCTTCTTTTCTACCTCGGTCCGTACCGCATCCCAGTCCGTTCCTACTGACTCGCCGCGCAGGGCCCGCTGCGCTCGCCGTTCGATTTCAGCGGCCCAGGCAGCTCTCGCATCTGCCTCCGGTTCACCATCGATGCTCGCCAATAGCTCAGTTACTACAGTCGCGCGCTCAGCGATGGAGAGTCGGAGGGCGTCCTCTATAACATTACGGGCGGTGTTGCTCATGAACGTTAACATAGCATCCGATACAGACGCCGCCAATAGCTTCGAGATCGCTCCGATTACTCCGGTTGAACAACGTTATTACAATGTTATAATGAACGGATGATAAAGAAACTCATCGTCATCGGCAACAGCTATGGACTGCTCATCGACAAGGCAATCCTTGACCTATTGAGGATCACACCCGACACCGAACTCGAGATCTCCACCGACGGAAGGCGCCTTATCATCGAGCCTCACGAAAAAGGCAAGACCAACTCAAAAAGACCTAGATCTCGATCGCTCGACTCAAAAATTATTCGCCAAACGCCACGATATGGGTTCCCCAAGAAGCATCCCTGGTAGCCATCTGGCGCTGGCTCAGTGTCGATCAGCCGAGAGATCAATCAGCGCGGACACATCGTGAGCCAGATCGACGGCACGATGCCGACGCCATTGGCTTTGGTGGCCACAAAAAGCACGTCGCGACTGGCAGCGATACCTTTACCAAGCGATCGACTTGTAGTCTTTGAAGAAATGTCCCCAAGGATGATCTCCGCTCGAAAAACCAACGAATATTGGATCGAGCACGCGCGCCGCGCCGTCGACGGCATCAAGCGGCGGATGAAAATCATGCACCACCTGTTTGCGCGCTACGTGCTGAAGCGGATCTTCGTCGGTGATCCAGCCAGTGTCGACGGAATTCATGAAAATACCATCCTGTTGGTAGTCGACCGCCGAAGTGCGCGTCAGCATATTGAGTGCCGCCTTGGCCATGTTGGTGTGCGGATGTTTGTCGGTTTTTTTGTTGCGCGCAAATTGCGCCTCCATCGCCGAAACTTGCACTACGTGCTGGCAGCGATCGCCGCGCTTTGCGAGGAGTCCGCGCAGTCGACTGGTGAGCAGAAACGGCGCGATCGAATTGATGAGATGCACTTCAACCAACTCCTCCGTTGATACGCGATCGGCAGTGAGTCGCCAGCTGTTGTCAGGCCGAAAATCGGCCTGCTGCCCATCGAGGTCAACACCACCCGGCGGAAAAAAAGCCAACTCCGCCGCACTCGATTCACTCAGAATCATCGCGCCACCTGGCGATCTGATCAGCGCCCGCAGCGCCGGCAATTTCGAAAGGCGCGCCTCTCTCTCCATCAGGGTGCGATAGAACGCCTGAGGGCGCCTGACCGTCTGTGCCGCGTTATTGATCAGAAAATCGAGCGCTGGCAGCGTGTTGCTGAGCTCCATGGAGAGCCGCTCGACGCTTGGAATGTGGCGCAGATCAACGGCATGCAAGGTCAGCCGTCCACGCCAGTGCTCGAAATCGGCTTCGCGGGCGTAGCGCTCGGCGGCGTCGACAGCAAAGCGGGTGGTGCCGATCACCCGCGCACCGGCGCGCAGCAGCATCAGCGCGATTTGGTAGCCGATCTTGATGCGCGCCCCGGTCACCAGCGCAATGCGACCGGACAAATTTCCGGTCTGATGACGCTTTTCCCAGTTGAGTGCGGCGCACGACGGACAGAGCGAGTCATAAAAATGGTGCAGGTCAACAAACCCTGTTTTGCAAACATAACAATTCCGTGGCGCTTCGAGTTGCACCGGCGATCGCTGCGATGCTTCGGTTTGCGCTGCTGTCGACGCCGGCAACACAAACGCGGAGCTGCGCCGGGTGGCGCGATTCACCGTGCGCGCCACCAATGCGCCATCTCGCGCCCGCATTTCGACGCGATCGCGCTTGCGAAATGCGCGTTTGAGTCGACGCTGTTCGTCGCGCTGCGGTCGCGATACTTTGCCCGCCAAGATCATCAGCTGCCGCCCGGTTGCAGCATCAAGCTCGACCAAGGCCGCGCGATCGGCAGCGATCTCCTCGAGTACGCGCAAACAAATATCGACCTCCTCGCGATTCACGCCTGAAAGATACCCGAACGTCGAAGACGACACGTACAGGAATAATCACAGGCCCAAACCTGTTCCTGTATTTGAACGCAGCCCCCAACTCTGCGAGGATACCCGCATGTTCTCTCTTAGCCTGCTCTGGCGATTGGCCTTGCTGCTTGGCAGCGGAGCCGGACTCGGCCTATTGGTGCACGCGGTTCGCCCCGATGGACTGTCGCTGCGCGAATTTTCAACCCCAACCTCCTGTGAGGGATCAAGCAGCACACCCGTCGAGATCGACGCCACGACAGCAGCTGGGTTTTGCGCCCGCACTGACGTGCTCATCGCTGACACCCGCTCGTCTGAGCACTATGCCGAAGGACACATTGCGGATGCGGTTCACCTGCCATGCGACGCACAGGGACAAGTGGCCAGCGAAGCGCTAAAGAAACTCGGGCAAGCGCAAACGCTCTTGGTCTACGGCGAGTCCAGTGAGCAAGCCAGTCACGTCGCCGCGAGTTTGCACCAGCGCTTTGCGCACACATCCGTGTTCATCCTCAAAGGCGGCTTCGAGGCGTGGATGCATGCAGGCCTGGCCTGCGCCTCCGGCCCGTGCGACGAGTGCCAGGAGCATAAATGAGACGGCTACGTGAGCGGGACGCGAGCCGAGTAGCCTCCGAGGCAGCGGTGCCGCCGAGGATGCCCGTTCAATGATCATCTCGTTGATTGCTCGGCTCGGGATCGCCGCCCTTCTGCTCTACGCGGGCGCGCTTAAACTTCTCGACCCGACGGCGTTTGCCACCGACATCGCCAACTACCATTTTTTCCCTGCCCTGGCGCCGTGGCTGGCGGTCTGCTTGCCAACGACCGAACTCGTGGTCGGCATCGCTCTGCTGGTCACTCGCAACACCTGGCTTCCTGCCGCCTCGCTTGCCGCCACCGTGTTGTTTTCAACGTTCACGATTGCTGTCGCGCAAGCCTATTTTCGTCACATCAACGTGAGCTGCGGCTGCTTCGGCAGCGACAGCGGCAGCGACGCGATCTCCCTCGCTACAGTCGTGCGCAACATCGGACTCACTGCACTCGCGGTGTTTTCTTGGGTTCGCCCCTCGCGCCCTTACCCTTCGTCCTTCCACTGAGCAGTCGCGGCAATACAAATTGGAAAACCTGGCGAGACAAAGGTAAGATGCTCGAGTGAAGTTGAGCTTCGCAGCTGCCACTGATGTAGGTCGCCAACGGCAACACAACGAGGACAACTTCCTTATTGATCCTCAGCTTAATCTGTTTGTCGTCGCCGACGGAATGGGCGGCCACGCCGCGGGCGAAGTCGCATCCCAGTTGGCGATTCATGAAATTTCTCGAATCGTGCGCGAAAATGGTGAGTTCGCCGAGCGTTACGCCAAAACCCAGGATCTCGAGGCGCGCCAAGCAGTGTTGCGTATGCTCGATCACGCGGTGCAATCGGCCTGCGCGCTGATTCACGACACCGGAAAATCCGACGCCAACAAGCGCGGCATGGGAACCACCACCAGCGCCTTGCTGATCGCCGGCGATCGCGGCTTTATTGCGCACGTCGGTGACTCCCGCGTCTATCTTTTGCGCGGCGCGCAGCTGCACCAACTCACCGAAGATCACTCTCTTATCAACGAACTGATTCGGCGCGGCAAGATTCGGCGGGACGAGCTCGAAGGTTCGCCCTACGCCCGCTTTAAGAATGCGGTAACGCGCGCGGTCGGCGCCAACGAGAGCGTCGAGGCTGACACCTTCGATTTTGAAGTACTGCCGGGCGACGCATTTTTGCTCTGCTCGGATGGTTTGCACCAGTATCTCAGCGACGGCGACGCTCGTCTCGGTCCGATCTTGTCGGGGGATCTCGAAGCCGCTCCAAGCACGCTGGTCGAGCTTGCCAACAGCGCGGGCGGCAGCGACAACATCACCGCCGTCGTGGTCCGATCCGAAACCAGCACCGCCGCCGACGGAATGGCGCGCGTCGCCGATCTCAAGAACCGGGTCGATCTGCTAGCGAAGTTGGCGCTGTTTCGCTACCTCTCTTACAAGGAGATTATTCGCGTCCTCAACGTCACCACCACTCGCGATGTCAAGCCGGGTGACGCGATTTTTCGGGAAGGCGAAAGCGGCGACGCGTTGTATGTGCTGCTCGCCGGCAAAGTGCACTTGGTCAAAGACGGCGTCGAGGTGGCAACGCTCGAGCGTGGCGCACATTTTGGCGAGATGGCGTTGGTCGATCGCAGTCCGCGCTCGGCTGCGGCCATCGTCGCCGACCCGAGCCGGGTGCTTTCACTCAGCCGACGGGATTTCTATCAGATCGTGCGCAACGAACCCGCACTGGCGACCAAGTTGCTTTGGTCCTTTGTCCAGTCGCTGACTGAAAGGCTGCGCAAGACCACTTCCGATCTTTCGGACGCAAAGTTTGCCGCCGACGCGATCGAACTTTCGCCCGGAGACGATGCCGTCTTCCTCGAAGAGCCGACGCGATCACGCCCGCCGCCGCATCCGCCCCGCGTGTAAAAACGGCGACGTTTCACTCTCAATGGTGTCGATCGCTTCTCGAGTCGGCGGTAGCACGATGCCTTCTTCTTGAATCAAAAGCTTGCGCTCTTTCCAACTTTCGATGGCATTCTCGTAGTTTACGCGCGCGCACGCTTCGGAGCGTTCGATTTCGCCGGTCAGAAATAGTCGACGTCCGCGCTCTTGGCAGTCGTTCAGCAGCTCTTTGCTCGAGCTCGGCCGGCGCATCCGGCGCAAGCAATGCACAGCTACCGCATAGGATTCGACAAAATCTGCCACCTGTCCGGCAAGTAATTCCACCAGTTCAACTTCCGCAGCCAAAATCCGCTCGCCGCTGCCACTGCGCTCAAGTACTCCCAACTGAACCAGGCGCTCGACGGTGCGGTCGAAAATTTCTGCGAAGGAAGCCCCGACTTGATAGGTGAATTCGTGTTTGAGCAGCCGAGAGACCAGCAGCGTGCGCTGGTGTAGCTCGGTTAAGGCGACTCCCTGAGTATCCGACGACGACAACCACGCCAACGAAACCAGCGCATCGTCGACAAAAAAATGGATCGCGTGGTTGCGATAGTAGGCCAAGTGCGGTCGACGCTGATCGGCCACCACGTACACATTCTCGCTGCCACCTTGCGACGACAGGGATCGAATTTGGAGCTTCCCTTTGGCGCTGAGCAATTCGAGCGCGCGAGCGATGGCATCGTGATCGAGACGGCCATCGAGAACGAGTGTGTCGGCCAGTCGTGCGCCTTGACGCTGCGCGTGCTTGAACAGAAATGTCGCTTTTCGCAAAAGCTCGGTGTGAGTTTGGCCACGGCGGCCGCTGCCAAGCAGCACCGCAGCTACCAGCGCGGTCGGGGTCAACGCGGTGACTCGGTTGATGCCGTAGCGAATCCGGTGAGCAATGCGCTGCGTGGTGAGCTGGCGCACTTCATCGATACTCATCGCAGCGGTGTCGTCGGCAGGCCACGCGGTTTTGGCGCCGAGCGCCTCTTCGAGTGAAAACGGCGCGTCGAATTGTATGTTGAGGCGACCGTAGCGACCGCCAAGCACCCGCGCCACACGCAACAGCCCTTTGGCGTCTTCGGCCTGCTTCTCACCGCCGCCAAGTTCGCGCGCATAACTGCGATCCTCGATCACTTTTTCATAGCCGATGGAAATCGGCACAATGTGAATCGGTCTACCGTCGCGCTCCTTTTCAATCGCGGCATCGACCAGCATGCGCAACAGGCCAAACTTGGGCGCCAGCAATTTTCCAGTGCGCGAACGCCCGCCTTCGATAAAAAACTCGATGTTGTGGCCTTCACGCAAAAGTTTGCGCACATAGGCTTCAAACAGCGCAGCGTACAGTTTGTCGCCACCAAACGATCGCCGCAGAAAAAACGCACCGGCGCGACGGAACAGAAAACCCAAAGGAAAAAAAGAGAGATTGGCGCCGGCGGCTATGTGCGGCGGCACCAGGCCGTTGTCGATGAAGACGTAAGACAGCACCAGATAGTCGACGTGGCTGCGATGCGAGGGAACCA
>JAHFDU010000372.1 GCA_023248835.1 Myxococcales bacterium
ACTGCCGCCAAAGTGCGACGGGAGAGCACGGAAGCATCTTGTCCGCACTCGCGCAGCGCCTCGAGTAACGCCCTCACTGCATGCATACTGGTGAACGCTACGGTACGCGCCCGCTCGAGTCGAGTGGTTGCCTGTTTCAGCTCCGCAGTCCGTGCCACCACCCGAAACGGTGATACGTGCACGACCTCAACTGCGTCAAACATCCGCGTCGGAGCGTCGCTGCAGAGCAAAAGAATACGATCCACCGCTCTACTGTAGTCCAAACCGGCCTTGATGTGGTTGTGATCAGGCGTTCAAACTCAATGAACTCTTCGCGTCAAGGTCACCGTTGGCGGAGTAACCTCTGCGGTGACGCCAGTCGGCAGACCACGTAAAGTGATCGGCCGGGTTTGGGTGCGCCCGTCGGTCCGACCGTCGACGATCAACGCGATCTGTTCTGGTCGGATTGAGTTCAGCAGCGACGCCGGCCCGCGCAAGAGAACGCGAGCGACAAAAGGCTGCAGAAAAACGTGGCCGGCACTCCCCACCACCCGAATCGGAAGATGATCCATCTCGCGCTCCGCCAACATCGACAGCACTTGCACCGTGACCAGCGCTTTGTCGGTATCGGCGTATTGTAGATTACGCGGCAGCGCCTCGAGCGCAACCTCTACACTCTGGGCAACGCGGGCTCCGGTCATGTGTATCGGGCGTGTCCTCACTTGCGTCAGTCGTTCGATTTCGGGCTTGCCGCCCTCGATCCGCACCATCAGTGGCTGCACCTCGATCTTGCCGAGACGAAACCCTTCTGCTGGCTCACCTTCTAATAGAGGATCGATCGGCACTGTTTTGGCAAGCTTCGGCTCGGTCTCAAGTTTCGCTGCCGATGGAGTGATCGAAGTGACGCGCAGTCCCACCGGTAATTTGACTTGCGTGTCGTCGAAGCGAACTTCGCCGCCGCGGAAGCGCGAAAGATCGACTTGAATCGGATCGAGATCGCGCTCATCGAAATTCTTGAGCCGCGTCCAAGGGCCGCGCACACCGACGCGCACTTCACTCACCGGCTCGGAGACCAACACTCGATCACGCGGCAGCGTGTAGACCACTTTAACGTACGCTGAAGTCGCCGCGTCTTTGTCGGTGCGGACGAAGACAAACAGGCCTGCTGCAATCGCCAGCGAGACCAATTTGAGTGGCAAGTTCTCCAGCAGTTTTCTAAGCAGCGACCGCGGCATCAGCTGGTTGCCTCTTTGGGTTTGGAAGGGCGAGTTTTTTCGAACAGGCCGCCGAGCGCTTTACGCAAAGCTACGCCGTCGAGGTCGCGCGCCAAGTTGCCGCCGAAACAGAGCGAAATCCCGCCCCGCTCCTCGCTCACCACCACCGCCACCGCATCGGTTTCCTCGGTGATGCCGAGCGCCGCGCGATGACGCGTGCCGAGCTCTTTGTCGAGTCGCTTTTGCGACAGTGGCAGCACCACGCCGGCGCGTGCGACGCGCAAGTCTTTTATCAGCACTCCGCCGTCGTGAAGCTTGTTTTCCGACTCCGGCAGAAACAGCGACACCAGCAGCTCTTCACTTACCTTGGCATCGAGCTCAACCCCGGCCTGGGTCAGGTACTCGCCCAAATCGGCGTCGCGCTCGATGACAAACAGCGCGCCCACCCGCAGTTTCGAGAGTTTTTCCGCCGCCTGTGCAATCTCTTCAAACACCGAGGTGCGCTCGTAGCGCCGGCTGCCGCCAAAAAGATTTTGGCCCATGCGAGTTAGGCCGCGTCGAATGTCGGCTTGAAAGATTACGATCACGAGCAGGATGGCGTAGTTCAGGACGCTGTCGAGCAGCCACGACGCGGTGGTCAGATCGAGCCACTTGGCGGCAAAAAAAAGCAGCCCCACCGTCACAAGTCCAATCAGCACTTGGGCTGCGCGGGTGCCGCGAATTAGCAACAGCGCGCGGTAGACGACGTAATAGACGATGAGAATATCGATCAGCGAGAGCACCACATCGCGCCAGCTGCCAGTGGTCAGATGCAGCAGCGTTTTCAAGGCATAACTCCGTCAGCAATCGCGTCGGCTACGCGAACGGCGTCGAGCTGCCCCGCAACATCGTGCACGCGTGCGATATTTGCGCCTGCAAGGATGGCGGCGACGTTCGCTGCCGCAGTCGCAACTTCACGATCGCTGCTCGCGCGCCCAGTGAGCTGACCGAGAAAAGTCTTGCGTGAAGCGCCGATTACGACCGCGCAGCCGAGCGAACGCAGTTCCCCGAGGCGGGCCAAGATCTCGCAATTGTGCGCGGCGTTCTTGGCAAAACCTAACCCCGGATCGACCAAGATCTTCTCACGCGGTACGCCCGCACGCACCGCGACTTCGACTTGTTCGGAAAGCTCGGCAATCACTTCCTGCATCACATTCTTATACGCGGCAAACTCTTGCATATTCTCCGGGCGGCCGCGCAAATGGCCGAGGATCAGCGCGACGTCGGTCTTGGCCGCCACTTCAAACAGGCCGGGATCGATACGGCCGCCTGAGACATCGTTGACGATCTCAGCCCCGGCATCGATTGCAGCGGCTGCCACTTTGGCTTTGCAGGTGTCGATGCTCACCGTGCAGGATGCCGCCAGCGCACGCACCACCGGTAGCACCCGCTCGATCTGTTGTTCTGCCGAAACAGCTGCAGCTCCGGGTCGCGTCGATTCACCGCCGACATCTAGAATATCCGCACCGGCGCCTCGTAACCCGCGTCCGTGCACGATCGCATCGTCGCTACGAAAAAACCGACCACCGTCGGAAAACGAATCTGGCGTGACATTGACCACGCCCATGACATAGGAGCGCGACCAATCCATGTTCAACTGCCGCAGCTCTATCGACGCCAACGCTTTCACGGAGGTGATTCTACGTTGAATCACGGAAGGTGATAAGATCGTTAGGCGAAATGGTCAATCTCAGCGAACTGGCGCAGCGCGTTCACACAGTATTCGCAGCGGAGAAGACCATATTCGTCGCTACCTGCTCCGCCTCGTGGATCTGGGCCAAGAAGGATCGCTCCGGCCGACGCTCTCAGCGCGCAGTGGCGACTTGAGGGCGCTGGCATTCTCGCCTGGGCGCTGGGACTGCTCGACCGGTGCATAGACGCATGACGAAAGCTATGCCGCCCAGTGCAACGACAATTTTTTCCGCCGCCTGACGCAGTCGAGCAGATACAGATCAATCAGCTTCTGATACGGCAGCGTTGTCTTTTCCGCCAACTCTTTGAAATAGTCGATCACCTCCGGACTCAAGTTGATTCCGATCGCCTTTTTCTTCCCAAGATAGGGATTTTTGATCTCCTTCATTTTTGAAAAATCATATTCTTTCCGCTTTGAAAAATCATATTCTTTCCGCATAGGTTTTTGTCTCCTTTCGAGTGGCTTTTCGAGCCGAGATAATGCGAATAAGGGCATCGGCTTGTCGATGGCAATGGACACACGATGAGGAGCCGGGCCGCAGAACTCATGCCAAGAATCAAAAATCGGTCCTCAGTATTGGAATGCTCCCAATCGTAGAAGACTCGCGCGAGCGGATCGTCAAATACCGCCTGCGCTTCCTCGAACCAGACGCCATGTTTGCGGCGGTTGGATTTATTTTTGGCCTCGTCCCAATCGCACCGGTACACAGTCTATATTTTATCTATTTATAATATATATGTCAATAGCACCCGTTTCTGTGACGGCACCGTTGACACAGCACGCGTCCGGAGGAACCCCGGTGCAGAAATAGATCCTCACGGTATTGTCACCCGTGAACTCGAGGCCAAACAACACAGGGGCGCCACCTCTCTCGTGTGTTTCGCTGGGCGCGAGCGTGACGTCGATGCGGAGGTTGCCGGTGGTCCGCACTGGTAGCCGAACGGCGGCCGCGCCGCACTTTGGGATCGCCGACCATAACTCCGCTC
>JAHFDU010000050.1 GCA_023248835.1 Myxococcales bacterium
CTGGTGGGAGGCGGGGCGTACGCTCTACTGGCTCGGTCGCATCGCCGACCAGCGCGGTGACGATCCGCATGCGATTGAGTATTACCGTCGTGCTGCCCGTGAATATCCGCTGTCGTATTACGCGCTCGCTGCGCTCAATCGGCTGCGCACACAATCCCACAGTGCGTACGACAAATTTCTCGCTGAAATTTCCGTCGAGGAGCCGGACCAGGGTTGGCAGTTTTCAGAGCGGCCGCTGTTTGCAAGCCCGGGCTTTGCCCGCGGGCTCGAACTTGGGCGGCTCGGACTTTCGGCCGAAGCGGCGCGCGAATTTTCGCTGGTCGGTCTGAAAATTCCAAGCGGCACCAAGCCGGTGGCGCACGAAAAAGCGGACGAAGAGCTGTGGTGGCTGGCGGCGGCGCTCTATGATCGGGCGCAGGATTTCGTTCGCAGCCACGCCATTCCGCGCTATCAGTTGACCGACTATGCTCGTTTTTATCCGAGTGGACCGCATCGCAAAGAGTGGCAAATTTCCTACCCGCGCGCGTTTGGCGACTTGGTCGAGACCAACACCCAATTGACCGGACAGCCGGCCGATCTCGAATTCGCCATCATGCGGGAGGAGAGCGGCTTCGATCCATTGATGGAGTCGTTTGCCAACGCGGTCGGACTGACGCAGCTCACCAAAGCTCCGGCCGAGCAATTTGCAGGAGGCCTCGAGCACGATCGCAATGCACTGCACGACCCGGCAATCAACCTGGCGATCGGGGCGCGCGAACTCGGCCACTGTTACAAGACCTTCGACCAGAGTGCAGCGCTGGCGATCGCTGCCTACAACGCCGGCGAAGGCGCGGTCAAACGCTGGCTCAAAGATCCCGATCGCTCAGGGCTCGAACTCGACGAATTCATCGAGGCGATTCCTTACGATGAGACCCGCGGCTACACCAAACGCGTGCTCGCCAGCTATTTTGCCTACAGCTGGCTCGATCAAAAAGGCGAGAGCCGAGTGCCCAAGCTTTCATTCAGGTGAGGGACGGTCTTCCGTATTGCAGTTATGCACAATATTTCGCTGGAGCGGGAACTTCAGGCTAGGCCATTCATGGGCCGTAGCAGGCAAACGAACCCGCGGCTTCAGTTCCACAAGGAGATCGGTGTTGGCACTGATACGGGGCGCCACAGAGCACAGTTTCACAGTCCGCCGAGCAGCTGTCTGTAGCGCAAACAAGCGAGGTTGATACGCAGCTCACGCCGGTCGATTTGCATTGACCATCAAACCGTTGAACACACGTGGTTCCGGTAGCACACGCAGCGCAAGGCGCTTGCGGATCGCCGGGAGAGGTTACCGTGCACTGCTGTCGACCACCTCTGCAAGTGCAGATCGCTGCCTGCGCAGCACCCATGTCAACCGGATCAATTGCCCAAGAGCATTGACCAGAATAACAGCATGTGGTGCCGTTGAGAATGTCCTTACATGTCGCCTCGGCGGAGCTGCCGGCGGGTCCGCACGACACCGTTCCCGTAGATCCGCCGCAGCCCACCAACCCTGTTGCGACGATAAGGCAGATATGCAGAGTTTTCATAAGACGCCCTCCTCACAGCAGAAGTGGCGTTCAGGTTTCAAAATGGCTCAAGAAACACTGAAAGTACATGAGACAGCGTGACGAGTTGAATGTTTTCAGGCCCTTAGGAAAGTTAAACGAGAGGGAACGGTCTTGGTTATGCACAATATTCAGAAACCAATGAATAACTGAATTACTGAAGACTGTCCCTGTTTCGCATCGCATGCGTGGGAAATTCGTGGGGATCCGCCAGGGACGGTCTTCCGTATTGCAGTTATGCACAACATGCAGAGAAAAATGAATAACTGAATTACTGAAGACTGTCCCTATTTCGCAAGGTCAGCGATCCGACGGTGAATAGCAGGGCGGCGTTGAGGCACAGCCACGCGCCATCGAGAAAATTGGGGACAAAACGGACATCGACGGTGCGAAAGAGCGCATGGAAGAGCAGAGTTGCGCCGACGCCGAGAGCGAAACCGGTAAGCGCCCCACGTAATCGCTTCACCGAGTAGCCGATCGCAATCAACAAGAGCGGAAAGAGTGCGCTTAAGAACAGCGGATTGCCCGGGAGCAGATCGGCAAAGCTGCGGCTGAGCAATGACGTTCCGGGAAGAAAAAACAGTCCGCTCGAGCCGAACACCAAGGCCAACATTCCGCCGAAACCGAATTTCGCTCGCCGATACCACCCGAGCAGGGCGGCGGCGGCAAAACCAAACGCCAGTTGCCATCCACCAAATTCGAGCTTGGCCTTTTTTACTGCTTGTTCAGCGTCGAGTAGACCTGAGCCATAGCGATTTTCTCCATCTTTGGGTTTGGCGCTTGGCTTACGCGCGCTCGACAGCAGCACTTTTTCGACCGCGTCGGGCTCGCTAACGCCGGCGGAGATCACCAGCGCCGCGACGCCAGCGACGTGCGGCGATGCCATCGAAGTGCCCATGAACCAGAGATAGTCATTCTTGTTGACGTCGCCGGGCACCACGGTGTTTTGTAAAACCCCATCGGGAAAGCCGTCGCCGTTTTGATCGACGCGGGTGTTGCCGCCGGGCGCGGCGAGGTCGATTTCTTTGCCCCAGTTGGAATAAAAAGTCGTCGACTCATCAAATTGCGTTGCCGCGACCGCAATCGCGCCGACATAGGCGGCGGGATAACTGACCTTGCCGCGGCCATCGTTGCCGGCGGCGCACACCACGGTGACGCCTTTGTCGTGGGCGTAGCTGACGGCTTTTTGCAACACCGACGAGGCCAGCCCGCCACCAAGGCTCATGTTGATCACTTTGGCGCCATGATCGGCGGCAAAACGAATACCGGCGGCGATGCCCGAGACCGAGCCCGAGCCTCGCGCCGACAGCACTTTTATTGGCATGATCTTGGCCCCAAAGGCGATGCCGGCGACGCCGATGCCGTTGTTGGTCGCCTGTGCGATGGTACCCGCGACGTGGGTGCCGTGGCCGTGATCGTCGCGCGCGTCCTCTCTGTTGCTGACAAAGTTGTAGCCTGCGACCAAGTCGCTCGCCGCCAGATCGGGAACCGGAGCTACGCCGGTGTCTATTACCGCGACGATGACGCCGTCGCCTTGGGCGGTTTTCCAGGCCGGCTTGATGTGGATTTGGTCGAGGTGCCATTGCAGTTTGAATTTTGGATCATTGGGAAATCCCGGCTGCGCAACCTCGGGCGTTCCGGCGGTGGCGGCGACGACAGATTCGGGCAATCGATAGACAAAATCAAAATCGGAAGCAGCGACCTCTGGTTCAGCGCGCAGGCCTGCAAGCAGCCGCTCGGGATCATCACTGTGCACGACAAAGATCTCGTCAACGTCAGAGAATTTCGATTCGGCGGTGAATTCGACGCCGAATTTATGCGCCAGCGCCAAGCGCTGAGTTGCCGATTCGCCGTCGCGAAATTCAACCACCAGTTGATGGGATATGGCTGCGTCTTCGCTGGCGAGGGTGTCGATGGCTAGCGCCAACCGGTGCGCATTTTCGACATGCGTCGATTGGTAACCAAACCGAGTGAGCCAGCCGAACAGCGCAACTGCGATGAGAATTCCGCCAAGTCGCTTCACCGGCACCTCCAATATTATATTATACGCTATGATGGCTGGTGTGGCACGCTCTCTCGACGACCAAGCAGGGGCGCCCGGAAGTCCGAGCGCCGCCGACAGCTCACAGCCACCTACGGCCGAGGGCCGCTTCAAGAAGCCAGAAACTGTTCACAGTCGAGAGTCGAGAGTTTCGGACACGGAAGACGCCGGAAATTCAGTCGAGGGCCACGGTTGGAGACGCACTCGAAGGGTAGTTTCTGAGCAGCCGACAGCCTACAGTTTCGGATTCATTCATGAAATCACCTGTTCTGGTTCTCCTTTCAAGGGAAGGTCAACGCGATCTTGCGATTTTTCTCCACTGTCAGCTGTCAGCTGTCGGCTGTCGGCGGTGGTAAGAATCGCGAAGCGCGAATCAACGCCGACTTCCGGGCGCCCCTGGACGAGCAAGAGCACATGACCTGCGAGAAGCAAATTGCGCTTGGCCATTCGATCGAGGGGCGGCCTCTCCAGGCCGAAGTGTTTGGCGAAGGCCAAGTACGCGCGCTCTTTTTGGGCGCGATCCACGGCGACGAGCCGGGCGCCGCCGAGTTGGTGCACGCCTACGCCGAGCGCTTGCTTAAGCGGCCGCCGCGGGTCGCAGTTTGTCTTTATGCCAACTGCAATCCCGACGGTCTTGCAAGCAATCGCAAGGACAATGCGCGCTTGGTCGATCTCAACCGCAATTTTGCAGCCAGCAATTTCTCCGCCACTCACAAGCCGGGTTATTTCCCGGGCAACGCGCCGTTGTCGGAACCGGAAACACAAGCCATCGCGCAACTGGTCGAGCGGTTTTCTCCTCGCGTTGTGGTTGCCGTGCACCAACCGTTTCGCTGCATCAATTGGGACGGGCCAGCGGGCGATCTGGCGGCGATAATGGCTGCCTGCACCGGCTATCCGCTGCAGCCGAGCATCGGCTATCCCACCCCGGGATCGCTCGGCTCGTGGCTCGGCGTCGACCGCAAAGTTGCGACCATTACTTTCGAACTTGAGCGGCCATTTCCGACTCGAGATCTCGACGCCTGTTTGGACGCGCTCGACGACGCGGTCGCCTGGGCCGCGCCATGACTTCGTCGCTGACATCGCTGGTAAATTGGCCCGATCTGTTGGCACTACGCGTGGTGCGTAAATTGGCGGAGCTGGTTGAACACCGTCTCGGTGTCAAACTTGGATTTATCGACGCGCAAGGCAAGCTACATTCGCCGGGAGAGCCTGCCTGCGCTCGCGGGGCTCTCGCAGCGGCAGTGGATGCGACTGCGCCGATCGTTTTTCAGTGTCAGCAGGAACATCCGATGAGGTGGGAGTGGGCGATGCCGATTCGCATCGACCAGCAATTTTTCGGTTGCGTCCTAGCACCGGCGTCGGGGAATGATCCGCTGCTGCCGGAACTGATGGATCTTGTCGCCACCGAGATCTCAGGCTTTGCCACCGAACAACTGCACCGTGATCGGCGCAATCAGGAGTACCGCTCGACCCACTCCTACCACGGCATCATCGGCAAGAGCCCGGTCATGCAGGCGCTCTATCGCATCGTCGACAAAGTCATCGCCAGCGATTCCACCGTGCTGGTGCAGGGCGAAAACGGCACTGGCAAGGAGCTCGTCGCGCGGGCGATTCATTTCAACTCGGCGCGCGCACACCATCCCTTCGTCGTGCAAAACTGTTCGGCGTTTAATGACAACCTGCTCGACTCCGAACTTTTCGGCCACAAAAAGGGCGCGTTTACCGGCGCGTTTTCCGACAAGCAAGGTCTGTTTGAGCTCGCCGACAAAGGCAGTTTTTTTCTCGACGAAATCGGCGACATGTCACCGACACTGCAGGTCAAAGTACTGCGGGTTTTGCAAGAAGGGACTTTCACGCCGGTTGGCGACACCCAGTCGCGCCATGTCGATGTGCGCATCATTGCTGCCACCAATCGCGATCTGAAAACCATGGTCGAACGCGGCGAATTTCGCGAAGACCTTTACTACCGCGTCCATGTCATCAGCGTCACCGTGCCGCCGCTGCGCGATCGGCGCGAAGACATCGTGCCGCTGGTCGACTATTTTCTTGAGCGCAACGCCAAAGGGCGGCGCCTCAAAACCAAGGTACTGTCCGAGGTCTGTCTTGGGCGCCTACAGGAATACAGTTGGCCGGGCAACATTCGCGAACTCGAAAACGAAATCGAGCGGCTGGTGGTGCTCGCCGGCGACGAGCGGCAGATTTCCGACAGCCTACTTTCGCCGCGCATTCGTCAGCGAGACGAAGCGACGGCGGCAGAGATGCCGACGTTGTTGCCAGAGGCGGTGTCGGCGCTCGAGCGCACCATGATCTACGAAGCGCTCAAGCGCACCCACTGGAACAAGAGCCAGGCCGCGATCGCACTCGGCATCAGCCGGCGCAATCTCATCCGCAAAGTCGCCGACTACAAGCTCGAGCAGCGCAAGCGATCACCCGAGAAATAGCCGACCGCCGCCAACTGTGCGCGTGCTGGCAATCCGCTGTTGCAGATCGGCATGGGCTCTTGCCACTGCCTGACGTAGTGCGACGCCGAGCCCAAGCTGGCAGGCGATCGCAGTCGACAGCGCGCAGCCGGTGCCGTGCGGCGTGGCGGCTGCGCGCGGCGAGGGAAAACGAACCAAGCCAGTCGCGTCGATAAGAATGTCGACCGGGTCGCCGGGCAAATGGCCACCTTTGGCCAGCACCGACTTGATCCCGCGCGCTCGCAGTTTCTGCGCGGCTGCGGTCAGTTCCTGCTCGGTGTTGGCGCTGCAGCCGGCGATGGTCGAAAGCTCCTCGCAATTGGGTGTCACCAGCGTCGCGCTCTGCCAAAGCGGCCACAGCGCCGCTAGATCTCCACTGTACAATTTGGCGCCAGCGCTTGATTGCAACACCGGATCGACCACCAGCGGCAGCGAGCGACGCGCCAACTTTTCGGTCACCGCGCGTGCGATCTCTGCATTTCCGAGCGCGCCGATTTTGACTGCGACGATGTGAAGATCTTCCAGCAGCCGGGAAAGCTGATCGGAAATGATCTGTGGGTCGACCGGAACCGTGCGCATGCAGCCGCGCGAATTCTGAACGGTGAGGACGGTGGCGACACCCGCGGCATGTAGCCTGTTTGAGCGCGCGACGTCGGCGTCGGCAAGTAGTCCGGCGCCGCCCGACGGATCGAGCCCGGCGACAATCAACAGCGATCGGGTACGAGTTGACAAAGTGGGAAGGAGTGTAGTGGCGGTTTTACCGTTCGACCAGTACGCACTGATGAGACGCATCGCAAACCGCGCGCTGCTCGTTTTCGTCGACTGGCGGACAAATCGGATTTTTTTCGGCGCAGGCGTGTGCGTCGCCGTAGGTTTTTTCCTCACTGCGGTTGACCGCAGTCTGCTCGCCCTCGGGGCAGCAGGCGCTTTTGGCGACGACGATGCAGTCTCGATTGGAGTTGCAGGCAGGAGGATCGGCGGCCGGCGGCACGGTGACGCAGGCGCGTTCGGTGCAAATGACTTTGCCGTCTTCGAGGCAGCTGCAGGTGTTGCAGTCACTGTCGAAACTGGCAAAAACGGTGTAGTGCTGGCCGTTGTAGTCGCAGCCGGTGCGCGCCGGGACACAGGCGCGATCGGTGCAGACCACTTTGCCATCGGAGTTACAATTGCAAGTGTTGCAGCCGTCGCTGCTTGCAAAGGCTGCCCCGGCGGCGAATCCCTGACCGTTGTAGATGCAAAGCGAGCCGAGCGCTGGTAGGCCGGTTCCGCCGCAGGCGCCGAGGAGTCCAACCATCATTAGAGTCGATGTTTTCATGTCCTCTTACAAAGCAGGTATTATGCCACATGTCATTATTTATAAGTAGTTGATTTTAATAGACAATGAAAACGCCACTGGGGTGCAGCGACGCCAATGGTGTACGTTGGCGAGTCAAATCAAATGGTTATACTCGCACAGATGGAGACTTCGCACCTCAGCTACAGGCCGGGCGCGGAAAAATGCTGGGTGAGCTGTTTGACCTCGGCGAAAATGTGATCGAGCGCAGCTTCGTCTTCCTTGATCGCCGCCTGAATGCCACGGTCGACAAATTCGCCGATCTTTTTCATCTCGGCAACGCCCATGCCGCGGCTGGTCACTGCCGGAGTGCCGAGCCGGATGCCGGACGGGTCGAACGGTTTGCGAGGATCGAACGGAACCGTGTTGTAGTTGAGCTCCATGCCAGCGCGATCGAGAGCGCGCGCGGCTTTTTTGCCGGGAATGTTTTTGTTGGTCAGATCGACCAGAATCAAATGGTTGTCGGTGCCGCCGGACACTAGATCATAGCCGCGGCTCTGCAATTCAGCCGCGAGGGCGCGCGCGTTTTCGACGATGGCGTGCGCATATTTTTTGAACTCTGGCGCCTCAGCCTCTTTGAGCGCCACCGCGATGCCGGCGGTGGTTTGGTTGTGCGGCCCGCCTTGCAGACCGGGAAAAACCGCCTTGTCGATGAGGGAGGCGTGCTCCTGGTTGCACATCAACATGCCGCCGCGCGGCCCGCGCAGCGTTTTGTGAGTGGTGGTGGAAATTACCTCGGCGTGACCGACTGGCGACGGATGGGCGCCGCCCGCGATGAGGCCGGCGATGTGCGCGATGTCGGCAACCAGGATCGCGCCCACCTCTTTGGCGATGGAGGCAAAACCTGAAAAATCGATGGTGCGCGGAATCGCAGTGCCGCCGCACCACAGGAGTTTTGGCCGCTCCCGTTTGGCGAGCTCCCTCACTTCGTCGAGATCAACCCGTCCGGTCTTTTTGCCAACACCGTAGGCGACCGAGCGAAAAAACTTCCCGGTGATCGACACGCTCCAGCCGTGGGTCAAATGGCCACCGGCTGGCAGCGCCATGCCCATGATGGTGTCGCCCGGTTTACAGAAGGCGAGATAGATTGCCAAGTTGGCCGGCGAACCGGAGTAGGGCTGTACGTTGGCGTGGGCAATACCAAACAGCGATTTGCAGCGCGCCACCGCCAGCTCTTCGATGCGATCGATGAATTGCTGCCCTTCGTAGTAGCGTTTTTGCGCGTAGCCCTCCGAATATTTGTTTTGCAGCACTGTGCCTGAGGCTTCGAGCACCGCTTTGGAAACATAGTTTTCCGACGGAATCAGGCGAATCTTTTCGCGCTGGCGCTGCTCCTCTTTGGCCACCAACTCGGCAATCTCAGGATCGACGCTGTGTAAAGCGGGATAATTTTGCATGCGCCATTTTTAGCCCTGGAGTCACAGGCAGTCAATTCTAGGGGGTCGTTGATTTTTTGATCTGTGCTACCGCAGCGAGACGACAATTTTCAATCTTGACGACCGACGATGATTTCGCGCGTTATGCGCGCCATCTGCCGATTGCGCTGCACCGAAAAAACTCCTAACAGACCGAGAAACCACCGCCACCAGTCGAGCGAAAAAGGATTTTTCCGCGCCACCAACGCGCAGCCGCTGTGCACTCGCGGCGGCGAGGCGCAAACGCTCGACTGACAGACGTATCCATTCGGGCAGTCCTTGTTGTTTCCGCAACTGTGCGAGCAGATGGTCTCGTCGGTAAATGGCTGACACAGATTGGTGACGCAGTCGCTCGACTGGGCGCAGGCGGCGCCAAACGGTCGCTTGCAGACGCCGCTGTCGCAAACCAATCCTGAAGCGCAGCTGTCGGTGCACAGTGCAGCCGCTTGGCGATCAAATTCAAAGTGGCGGGTGATGCTCGAGCGCCGCGCGGTTTCGTCAATCGCTTCCACCGTCACAAACGCAGGTCCGGTGGCGAAAGTAACCGTGGTCGAAAGCGGCGCGCTGTCGGAGACGGCGACCAATTCAAAATTGCGATAGATCTCAAAATGAACTTGGGTGCTGGTCGAATTGGCGTACGCGATGAGCGGCAGCGTCAGCCCCACCGCCTGCGCTGGTTCGGCCGGAAAATCCCAGGTCAGCACCGGTGAAGTATTGCCGTCGTCTGCTCGCGCACCGACGGCGACAAGAAGATTGGCTGCGCTGTTGCCGGCAGCGCCATAGTGGCACTGCTCGGCCTGCGTGCCGAATGGGCCGTTGTAGCTCGAGAAATTTCCCGCCAAGAACTGCAGCGCAAAGGTCTGCTGCAACGACTGCATTGGATTTTGCACCACGTACATGATGTCGCGTGGATTGTCGTTGTGCTCGAGCCCATAGGCATGGCCTGCCTCATGCGCGATCGCGTGCGCCAAGGCCACCAGTCCGCCACGTTCTGGGGGCAAATCAGCGGCAAAAGCAAACACCACATTCGAAGGGTTCAAGTTGCCGCAGTCGATGGTCGAAACCCCAGCGATATTGGCCGGCTCCACCGGCATCACGTCTTTGGAGGTGCCGCCCACTAGCACCATCGTATAGGTGCCGCTGGCCGGCCGCTCGGTGACTACGTCGACGTTGAAAGGCAGATAGTCGGAGCGCACGCGATCGGTGAGCGCACGTTTGGCCTGCGCTGGTGTCACCAGTGGAGCCCCGACGCTGCTCGACCAGGCAGCAATGGTGCCACCGCACGTGACCGATTTTCCCAAGCGCGCGTCGTCGCTGCCGCCTTGAACATAGGCAATGGTGGCGCCGTCAAAATTGAGATAGAGCGTGTTCGAGGCGCGCGCAGTCGTCGCCAGCGCAGCGCAAAGCGCAAACGATGCAATGCCCTTCACTCTCTAATCGTATTACGCCGCCTTGAAGATCGCCATTGCGTCACCAAGAAGCTTCACCGCTTCGTCATGCGGGCGCTGAAACGCATTGCGCCCCATGATCGATCCGAATCCGCCGCCGGCGGCGATCTCTTTGATTTCACCGAGGAGGGTGGGGGTGTCTTTGGCTTCGCCACCGGAAAAGATGACGATGCGTTTGCCAGCGAAACAGGACTGCACCACGTGACGGACGCGCTCGGTCAGCGTCTTGGTAGGGATCGCATATTTTTCGAAAACTTTTTTCGCTTCGTCTTGATAGACCACATCTTTGGGCGGCTTGACCTTGACGATGTGAGCGCCGAGCTGACAGGCGATCTGCGCCGAATAGGCAGTGACATCGATCGCTTGCTCGCCCTCTTTGGCCAAGTTGGCGCCGCGCGGGTAGCTCCACATCACCGTCGGCAATCCCACCGACTTGGCCTCTTCAATGATGGCGCGAATCTCTTCGTACATGGTGTTTCGCGACGACGATCCGGGATAGATGGTAAAGCCAACCGCGGCACAGCCGAGCCTGAGCGCATCGCGCACCGAACCGGTGACCGCCGAGCAGGGCTCGAGTTTGGCCAGCGAATCGGAATTGTTGAGTTTCAAAATCAGCGGAATTTGGCCGGCAAATTTGGCCGCGCCCGCTTCGAGAAATCCAAGCGGCGCTGCGTAGGCATTGCAGCCCGATTCAATGGCCAGCTGAAAGTGGTAGTCGGGATCATAGGCAGCCGGATTGGGCGCAAACGACCGCGCCGGTCCGTGTTCAAAACCCTGGTCGACGGGAAGGATGACCATTTTTCCAGTGCCGGCGAGCGTGCCGTGATTCATCAGCCGCGCCAGATTGCTCACCGTTCCTGGATTGTCGGAGCTGTACCATGAAAGAATTTGCCGAACTCGTTCACTCTTGGCCATGCATCCCTCACTTTTGGTTGAAATTATGGCACTACCCAGATCGCGCCCTTCATCAGCGACGGATGGACCAGACACTGAAAGCCGTAGATGCCTTCGGTGTCAAACAGCGTGGTGGCAACATTGGTGATCAGATTGGGTTGAGTACCGTCGAGGCTGCCGCCGAGCTCATGACCGACAGTGGGCACGCCTTCCCAGGTGACGCTCTGCCCGATTTTGATTTTGAGACACTTGGTGCCAAGCGTCATGTTCCAGGGTTTGATCACGCGCATCGCGCTGTCAGCCGTCAGATCGGTGAAGCCTGCAGGACTTTTTCCACAGCCGCGCACGTCGTCAAGCCCGGGCGATAGATCCACCAAATCGAAAGTTCGATCGGTCGCCGCATCCCGAGGCCGGTTCACAGGTTCGTCGCAAGCCGCAGCAAACAGTAGAACGAAAACCAGAGCAGCCCGCACGCCTAGGCCTGAGCGAAAGTGGCGTGCTTGGCTTTGCCGCGCTTGGGCGAGTGCTTGCCATGGCCGTTGCCGTTACCGTTACCGTTGGTGTGACGGATGGGTTGAATCGATCGCGCTTCCGCCGCCAGCGCTGCGCTCTTGTGGGTCTGCTCCCAGCTGAACTCTTTTTCAGAACGACCAAAATGGCCGTACGCCGCGGTGTGGCGATAGATCGGCCGCAACAGATCGAGCTCGCGAATGAGCGCGCCCGGGCGGCAGTCAAAATGTTCGCGCACCAGCCGCTCGATCGCTGCTTCGGAAATATTCGCGGTACCAAAGGTGGTGACGTGAATCGAAACCGGATGGGCAACCCCGATGGCGTAGGCGAGCTGAACTTCGCAGCGACGGGCGATTTTGGCGGCGACAATGTTCTTGGCAATAAAGCGGGCATAGTAGCAGGCCGAGCGATCAACTTTCGAAGGATCTTTGCCGGAAAAGGCGCCGCCACCGTGACGGCCCCAGCCACCATAAGTGTCGACGATGATTTTGCGCCCGGTCAGTCCCGAGTCGCCCATCGGCCCACCGACGACGAAGCGGCCTGTCGGATTGATGAAGTAGCGGGTCTTGGCGGTGAGTAGCTCGCGCGGCAGCTCTTTTTTGATCACCTCTTCCATGATCGCTTCTTTGAGCGTCTTGTGCTTGACCTCTTCGGCGTGCTGGGTCGAAATCACTACGGTGTCTATAGCCACTGGGCGATCGTCTTCGTAGCGCACCGATACTTGTGATTTTCCGTCGGGGCGAACGAAATCGAGAATGTTCTTCTTGCGCACCGTCGCCAGTCGCCGCGCCAGTCGATGCGCCAGCGCAATCGGCATCGGCATCAACTCTTTGGTGTCGTCGCAGGCGTAGCCGAACATCATTCCTTGATCGCCGGCGCCCTGCTCGCTGGCTCTAGAATAGACGCCTTTGCCGTCGACGCCCTGGGCGATGTCGGGCGACTGCTGCTCGACGGCGGAGAGCACGCCGCAGGTCTTGTAGTCGAACCCCATGTCGGAATGGCTGTAGCCGATCTCTTTGACGGTCTCGCGCACGACCTTGGGATAGTCGATGTGAGCACTGGTGGTAATTTCGCCGGCGATCATGACATAGCCGGTCTTGGTCAGCGTCTCGCAGGCCACTCGCGCGGTCGGATCTTTGGCCAAAATCGCGTCGAGAATCGCGTCGGAAACTTGATCGCAAAGTTTGTCGGGATGGCCTTCGGTTACTGATTCCGAAGTAAACAAAAAATCGCTCATAGCAGGCTCCTTGGGGTTTCAATAATAGGCCCATCACTATAGCGCCCGAGGGGGCGAAACGCCACCAAGAAACGCGTATGGCGCCGGACCTGGTGAGTAAATACAACTGCGGCGCGACATCCATAAGGTTGCCGCGCCGCAATTTACAGTCAACCAAGCTAGATTTACGTCCTACTTCTTGCTCAGCGTCGCCTCTTCCACCACCGTCATCGGCGCACCAGCCACCGAACGCTCGTCGGTGAACTTGATGTTTTTGGTGTCGGTGTTGTCAAAAGTGATGCGGATTTTCATCGGCTTGCCATCGGGGGTGTTGATGTCGTTGATGGTCTCGAGCGTCAGCTTGTTGCCGTCGAGCTTGCCGTTCATCACGAACGAGCCGCCCATGTTGTCGACGCCGACGGTGCGATAGGTCTTGGCGCCCATGTCCCAACCGGTCATCATGTGACCCTTCCAGGTCATCGCGGTCTTGCCGGTTCCTTGGGTGTCTTCAACGTCGCAGTCGAGCCAGAATTTGTCAGCCGTCCATTTACAGGCGTGCTTGCCCTTGGTGGCGAGCGCGGGCGAACCTGGCGCCATCGCGCCCTCTTTGGTCATGCCCTTCAGCGTCAGGGTGCCGTTCAAAAATGCCAGCGCCTTGGTCTCCGCCGTCGGCTTCGGCATCTGGTTCATCGTGGCAGTGGTGGTCGCTGTCGTCGCTTTGGTGGTCTTGGTCGACGTCATGGTGTTGGGATTGTCTGCCATCGCCACGCCCATCGTCATCACAGTTGTTGCCACAGCAATAAGCTTCTTCATGTCATCCTCCTCTGGTTGGTTTAACGTCGCCGCCAACATATCGGGAGATTTGACGTACGCGCAAGATCTATTTGATTTCTTGAAAGAAGCCGCTTGCGCTTGCAACTCTTCATCATTTAGTCTCTCGGCCCTGGAGGAGCACCATGGTCGACGACATTCTGAAAGATCTCGACGGCGGCATCGCCAAAGCCATCGACTCGCTCAAGCGCGAACTGGCGAAAGTCCGCACCGGCCGGGCCAACTTGGCGCTGCTCGACGGCGTGCGAGTCGACTACTACGGCACGCCGTCGCCACTCAACCAAGTCGCTTCGGTGTCGACGCCGGATGCACGCTTGATCGTAATCAAGCCGTGGGAGAAAAAGCTTTGTCCGGCGATCGAGGACGCAATCAGGCGCTCCGAGCTCGGCGTCAATCCGTCGTCGGACGGCGAGCTGGTGCGGATCCCGATTCCGGCGCTGACTGAAGAGCGTCGTCGCGACTTGACCAAGGTGGTCAAGCGCATGGGCGAGGATGCCCGCGTCGCCATTCGCAACCAGCGGCGCGAAGCCAACGAAATGCTCAAAGAGTACCAAGCCGCCGGTGACATTACCGAGGACGACCAGTCGAACGGCCAGAAAAAAGTCCAGGCCTCGATCGACAAGGGCATCGAAAAAGTGGACGAAATTGTCGGCAAAAAAGAAGCGGAAATTATGGAGGTCTAGTCCTCCTTTCAAGAGCGAATTCACGGGAGGGTCAACGCGATTTTGCGATTTTTCTCCACTGTCAGCTGTCGGCGGTAGTAAGAATCGCGAAACGTGAATCAACGCCGACTTCCCGGCGCCCCTGCCGGCAATAGTTGAATAGTTGACTCCTGCCTTGACGGAATGAGAACCGGTCGGTTACGCTTAGGCGAGAGGAATGTTAATGCCTCCGTCGGGAAAGACCGTACAGCGACTACAATGCAAAGACTGCCAGCGCTGGGTTGAGGTCAGTGCCGGCGAACAGGAATTTTTTGCCAAGAAGCGATTTCCTCAGACGCCGGTGCGCTGCGAACCGTGCCGCCGCGCACGCAAACAGGCACGCCGAGAGCGACCCACGGCTGAGCGGGTGTCGCCGAGCGATACCCGCACCCGTTTTGACACCAGCTGTACGACCTGTGGCGCAGTTGCAAAAATTCCATTTCGCCCGGCGCCCGGCCGGTCGGTATTGTGCAGCGACTGCTATTTGGCGCGCCAGCAGCAAGGTTCTAGTTACGGAGAGGCGGCATGACCAAGGCAATCAAATTGCAAATCCTCGATCGCGCCGACTTCAAGAAATACCACGATGCCACCAGTCCCGCCGGACTGTTCGTGCCGCTTCCCGATCCCCTACCCACCGGAACGGCAGTGCGCGTCGAAGTCATTTTTCACGACGGCCCTCGCATCGCGCTGCGCGGCACGGTGCGTTGGCGCCGCACCACCGGCGACTCGCGCACCAAGCCCGGCATTGGCGTTGGTCTCGAGGAGAGCGAGAAGAACAAACTCAACTACATCCTCGCCTACGTGCGTGGCGGACTGCTAGACGTGCGCAGGCGCCGGCGATTGCCGATTCGGCTGCGTCTGTCTTACGCCAGCCCCAAGGGGCGCCGGGTCAGTCATACCCGCGATGTTCACGAGGAGGGCGCGTTTATCGTTTCGTCGGAACCGCTCGAAGTCGGCTCGACGGTGATGCTGGCGATTTCACCGCCCGGCGGCAACTACAAGCCGATCGAGGTGCGTGCGGTGGTGCTGCGCCATCAAGGCGAAGCGGAGACCGGAATGGGCGTACGATTCGACTTCCCGACTCCCTCCGAACGCACTCGCTTTTCAGAATTTATCCAGCGCCTCGAGAATGATTACGCCAGTGATCAACTCGACGACCGCTCGCTGGTTTAGCCGACAGCCAACAGTTCACAGCGCGGCATAGCCGCAACCAAATTGTAAAGCCGCTTTGCACGAGGCCGCGCTGTCGATCCCACGGGGCGTGCCGCCCCGCCCCGTCGGCAAAGCCGTCGGGGTCCCCACCCCTGCTTAC
>JAHFDU010000051.1 GCA_023248835.1 Myxococcales bacterium
GAGCGTGGATACCAACAGAATCGTTCCCGCGCCATACCGTCCGCTGTTGGCGCTGTTGACCGTAATCGTCAGCTTCAGAATGTCGCCGTTGTGCCCAGTGTCGCGGTCAAGCGAAGCGGTCAAATTGTTGCTGCGATGAAAACCACCAACGCTGACCGTCCAATTGTCGGTCGGTTGATCGCTGAATAGAACAACGTCGACAGTCTTGCTTTTTCCAATTGGGATGCGCAGACCGCCGGCTTTGCCGAGCGCGGTGCTGAGCCGATCTTTGGTCTCTACCGCGGCATTGAAATAGGGGCCGCTTGGCGCCGGTACGCAGGGATTGTGGCCGTCTTTGGCGGCTTGATTGGACCAGCTGCGTTGCACGTAGTAAGCGAATCCACTCGGCCTAATCGACTGCACCTGCTCACATAGATCCCCCACTTCGCCGCCGCCGAACGCGCCCCATGCGGTGTGGGCATCATCCACCATGGTGTAGGCTGGGTTGAACGACGGGTAGGGATCAGTCACCGCTTCCACCAGCTCGTGGCTGGCGGAAACGGTTGCGCTGCTCAGAAGCGAGGTATTTCCGTTGTCGCAGCGTGGCACGACCGCGTAAGGGACCGCATTTCCGTTCGCCAGCAGCGTCTCGCTATGATAGGCGCCAAATCCCATGCAGCTTTGGCTGCCGCCCCGGCTGTCGCTCAGCGTAATGATGGTGGTATCGGGATAAAAAATCACGTAAAGGGTTGAATCTTGTACTGGAGTTGGCCAGTCGGGATGGCTACCGTCGAGCTGACTTGAGAGCCACGCCGGCAAGCTATCGGCTGCGGTCGGATCGGATGGATCATCGGTGAGCATGTCGGGCGCCGGGCCCGCCAGATGCACGACGCCGGCAAAGGTCGCGGCTCCCACCCCATATTCCGACGTGATACTCTTCCAGTACTCAGTCTCCCCGACGCCCTTCATAAATGATTCAAGTTCATCGCGCAGATCGTCGCCATCAAAAGTGACCGCGACCAGTTGTGGCGCCGCCAGGATCGGTCCGCCCTGGTTGATCACTTGAGGCATGGCCGGATGCGGAGCGGGATAGGGGACGTCGGCTAGTGGGGCCAAATCAGCCGGAGCGGTGCCGCCAGCGTCTTGCGGCGCCTGAACGGGGCCGGCGTCCGGTTGCTGATCGTCCGGGGTGTTGAGAGCGTTATGGTGGCAACCCAACATTAGCCCCGACAAAAACACGCTCTGAACGGAGATTTTCATTCGCTCCTCCTGAGGAGGCACCGATTATGCAAACTGCAGGCCCATTGTAAATGTGAAAATGCTAAGGAATTTCAAAGCCTGGCGAATTCTGCGTGTCCCAATCCGACCTCCCTGAGCAGGAGATCGCCGCAATCTGCACCGGCCAATCGGGTGGCCGCTTCCGGTTTTTCTTGTTGCGAGTTTGGCCGCGCTCTGCTACCACGTGTGACTCATTGGGGCTGTAGCTCAGCTGGGAGAGCGCTAGAATCGCACTCTAGAGGCCTGGGGTTCGATCCCCCACAGCTCCACAACTGGGAATTTAAGAACTGCTGAGCAGGCGCAACAGGACGGACGAGAGTTCGGAGCGAGTCTCGACTTGGAGTTTTTTTAGCACGGTGCCGGCCAACTGTTTTTCTTTGGCGACTGGCACTTTCAGCGATTGCGCGATCTCTTTGTCGGAAAAGCCGACGCAAAGGCGCAGCGCGATGTCGAGGTCGCGCGCGCTGCAAGTGCTTCGAATCGGCGCTTGATCGAGATGATGGCGCAACAGCTCGAGCCGTTGCAGCCGGTCTTGGGAGGCGTGCGCCTTTGAAATCAGCGGGGTCTGGGTACCTTCTGGGGTCGCCAGCCGTGCGAATTCAGTTTCAAAATCACCGAGCACGGCGCCCAGACCGCTGAGAATATTGGGCTCGGCAAAAAGTCGCGCCAGCTCCTGTTTGAGTTCGCCGCGCTGTTCGACCCGATCGTAGCGAACCCGGTAAGCCACCAAATGGGTCGATCCAGCCGCTGACTCGAGTAGCTCGACTTTGGCTGCGGGCAGGCCATCGAGTTCGGCCACCGCTTCGAGTACGCCGCCAATCAAGCTGTCGACAAAGCGGTCGAGCGGATGGGCGCGCCTGACTTGGCCCCACAAAATGCAAGTGCCGCGCTCGACAAACTGCACAGTGGCGATCGCGTTGCGACTAAACAGCGCTATCCACACCGGGCTCAGTTCGTAGGCAAGACCGGGATCGCCGATGAGTTCGAGTAGCCGTCGATAGGGCCCGAGCGCGTTCCCGGTAGCCTTGCGAGCGACGGTTCGCAGCGCCACTTCGGTGGCGCCGAGCAGCGCGGCGTTGCGGCACAGTCGGAACAGCGATTGCGACGAAATCCAGGCGTGCGGATTTTGTAAGTGTTCGGTCCAGTGGCCGACACCGTCGAGCAGCTCGGCGAGCGGCCAGCCCATTTTCTTGCCGTGGTCGACGATCATCGACGACAGTCGACCGCTGGCGACGAGTGGAGCGGCAGAGGATGATTTGCGAGTCATGGCGGAAGTGTACCTCCGGGTTGCGCTATTGGCCAAGCACCTCAATGTGTTCGACCAGTGCTCGTCGCGTCGGCGCGCGCTCGCCAAGCCAGGCGTTCCACCACAGCCGAACCAATTTGGGATTGCGCAGGATCAATTGCGTCTCTCCCGGTCTCTCGATCACCAACTGACCGCTTGGCAGACTACGCACGACAATTTCGTCACTCGGGGAGAGGTCATTCTCGTACATCGGGTGTAAGGCTTCGAGCAGATGCTCAAGGTCATGCGGCGCCTCTTTGAATCCAGCTCGCAGGGCATCACCGAAGAGTTGGTTTAGTTCGGCCGCCGACAGTTTTCCATTTGGACGCAAGGCCAACAATTTTCCGAAATGGCCCCAGATCACAAACGTCTGGGCGTGGTCGTCGGCATTAAGACGGCTGCGATCAGAGCCGCCCGAGCGCATCACCAACGCCGGGAAGGCGCGCCGGCCGGCAGCGCTGTCGACGAACAGCGACAACTCAAGTTTCGCCGATGCTGACGACAACTCGGTGTGGCCAAGGCGTACGAATCGCGTTCCCGCCGACGTCCGGATAGTATCTTGATCGGCGTCCACCGCTGCATTCGGCGGAACTACAAACGCCAACCAAAACCAAACGAGGATACGCAGCCCCATGACAGAGGCCGTATCAGCGACGGCAAACGCGGTCAAGCAAAAGATGCTTATGTAGTGATAGGCTGCCTTTGTGCCGAGCCGATTTATCGAGATCAAGACGCCGATTCCGGGACCAAGATCGCGGGCGATGTGCGTGCGTGAGCAGCAGTTGCTGGCGCCGGGAATTCAGTCGATTTCACAGCTCTCAGGAATTGCAATCGCGCGCGGCAAAGGCGCCGTATTGGAAGACATCGACGGCAACCGCTTTCTCGATTTTTTTGCTGCGATGGGTGTGGTCTCGCTCGGTCACGGCGATCGAGTGCTCGCCCAAGCGCTGAGCGAGCAGGCTGAACTTACAAGCGCGACCAGTTTCACATCGGCAGCGCGGCTGCGTCTCTGTGAGCAGCTGGCCGATCTCACTGAGCGGGCGGGCTTTGCAACGCTGCGTCGGACGCAGCTATATTCGAGCGGAGCCGAAGCGGTCGAAAGTGCGATCCGCCTGGCGAGGGCGCACACCAAAAAATTTGAAGTGCTCAGCTTTTGGGGAGGCTTTCACGGCAAGACCGCCGGCGTCGCTGGCCTTTGCGGATCCAATTTCAAAATCGGCCTAGGGCCGCAACTGCCCGGCCTGCACCTGGCGCCGTATGCGGATTGCGGGCGCTGTCCGCTCGGCAAAGAGATAAAAACTTGCGGGCTGGCTTGTGTCGATTTTGCAGAGGAAGTGATCGCTCATCAAACCACCGGGCAGGTGACGGCGATCGTGGTGGAACCGATCCAAGGAACTGCTGGCAACATCGTGCCGCCTAAAGGATGGTTGCGGGCGATTGGGGAGCTCGCCCATCGCCACGGCGCGCTGCTCATCGTCGACGAAATGATCACTGGATTTGGTCGCACCGGAACCATGTTTGCGGCGCAGGGCGAAGTGGTGCCCGATATTCTCACGTTTGGCAAAGGCGTCGCCAACGGCTATCCGGTTTCCGGTCTCATCACCCGCGACGACATCGTCGCCGACGCCGAACCGTGGAGCCGTCCGTCGTTTTCGTCTTCGTCGTTTGGTGGCTCGCCGCTGGCTGCCGCGGCGGCCAGCGCGGTGGTGGCAGAGATTGTTGCTCGCAAACTCGATGAGCACGCTGCCTCGCTTGAGCGAACGCTGCTCGATGGATTGCACCGATTGGCGGAAAAATATTCTTTTGTCGCGCAGGTGCGTGGCCGCGGGCTGCTCGCCGGCTTCGATCTCGAGAAACAGGGTGCGCTGGCTCAGCGCCAAGCCTGCGAAAAACTTTTTTTCGCCTGTTTGCGTCGTGGACTGCTGCTGCTTGCGTACACGCCGAGAGTGCGCATTCAGCCGCCGCTGTGCATTTCCGAAGCCGAACTTTGCGAGGGCTTGCTGCTGCTCGATGAGGCGCTTGACGAAGTTGCCGGAGAGTTCGCCTGAGTCGAGGAGCTGACAGCCAACAGCCAACAGTTCGGAAGATCCGATCCGCACGGTTGGCTGTAAGGCGTCGGCTGTCGACGGAGGATTAAAGATGACCCAATTTTGGATTTCAGCCTGAGCCGCGACAATCGCCAGCGGTTGGCGCAGGGGCACGCCGAGCGGCGCACGCGGAGCCTTGGGCGACCGGCGCATCTGAAGATCGAACTTACCAACTATTGCAATCTGGCCTGCCCGTTTTGCCCGCATCACAAAATGAAGCGCAAAGTTGGCTTCATGGATGCGCCGCTGTTTCGCCGCATTATCGATCAAGCGATGCCCGACCTCGAGTTTGTCTATCTGCATCACCTCGGCGAATCGCTGGTTCATCCGCGGGTTGGGGAATTTATCGCTTACGCCAAAGCCGCCGGTGTGCGCACCGGGCTTTCGACCAACGCCAACTTTCTCGACCGGCGGCGCGGCGACGTGCTGTTGCAAAGCGGGCTCGATTTTCTGGTGATCTCACTCGATGCAGCCACTGAAACGAGCTATGGCCAGATGCGCGTTGGTGGCGATTTCTTTTCGACCCAAAAAAATGTCGAGACTTTTCTGAAGCAGCAGCGCGCGCAACCAAATGAACTGGTGGTGGTGGTGCAGTTGATTGTCAGCGAGTGCAATCGCGACGAAATCGGCGAATTCGCTCGTGAATGGCGAGAGCGCGGCGCCAACGTGATGATCAAACAGGCGCGCGATTTTGCCGGCCAAGTGAATTGGCCAGTCGCGCAGACGCAGCACAAAGCGCTGCCCTGCCGCATGCCGTTTAGCGAACTGACCATTTTGTGGGACGGTCGCGTGGTGCCGTGCGCCAATGTGTTCGAAGGCGAGCCTTCGCTCGGATCGCTACAGACGGAATCGCTCGATGAAATCTGGAATGGCGAAGCGATGCAGACGTTTCGGAAAGCGCACATTTCGGGCTGCGTCGGTAACATTGCGGTTTGTCGGCGCTGCCCGGGTCATGAATTTGTCTATGAGGATTTTGTTGCGGTCGATCAGTTTGAGCAGCGGTTACGGCTGTACCGGCGCGACGATCTGGCGCGGCGGCCGGGATTGAGCTGAGCGGTTATTGTTCGAAATCGGTCTTGCTAACCGGCAAAAGCACGCCCTCAAATCCGGCGTTGACCACTGCGGTGATCGACCTGAACGATTGCCCTTGCGCCGGAAACGCACCGGCATCCGAGTTGGTGTAGGTGTAGCGGAAGGTGGTGCTGAAGTCGGCGTTCCCCGGCGTGGTGTGAAAATGGTAGGGCGCGGACACGTCGATTGCACTGACGGTGAGCGGCCCGACGATCTTGACCCGCATCCCCTCATAGTCGTTGTAGCCGCCGTTTGCATTCTTTGAAGTGAACTGCGAGCCGTCCATGATTTCGACTGGCGCCGGCAGCTGGCCGCCACCAGTGGCCGAAACTTTGTCCGACACCACTACATGCTCGGTGAAAAAATTAGTCATCGGCATCTTCTTCGAGGGGACGAAAATGTCGACCGTGCCCTGCACATCGAGGATGTCGCCGACGGCTGCTTTGAGCGGGCTCTCCGGCGCATTCTCGTAGGGGCACACCGTTGAGCCATTGGCGTCGGTCTTGGGATTGATTTTGGTGCTAACGACGTGAATGCCGCAGCCCTTGCCGCTGCAGGCTGGGTCTTGCGCCCACACTTCATAGGTGCAGCTGTCGAGCACTTTCTTGCCGTTCTTTTCGATGCACTTGCCATCGCTGTCCTTGACGCAGCTGGAGTAAAAATGGGCGGGAGTCACCGCGATGATGCCGCTTAAGTGAACGTTGCTCATCCGCGCGGTAACGCCAGTGTCGATGTTGTGAATCGACGAATCGGTATAGGTTTTTGGCGCGACCGCGCCGTCGTCGCCACCGCCATTGTTGCCACCGCCGAGATCGTCGACATTGATCGGCGGCTTCATGTCGGTCTTGTCACCGGTTGTTTTCAAGCCGCTGTCGCAGTTCAGCCACAAGAGCGGCAAGGCGGCGAGACCGAAACTGAGACAGGCGAGTTTGCGCAACATCATTGGGTTCTCCTGTTTAGAGCTGGACGTGGTGGCCTCATAGCCCAAACCTGGAGCAAAAACAACCCTTGAATGTGTTGAATGTGCAGATTCTCAAAAACCTTCAAATGACCTAATGGCCAGGGGCGCTCGGAAGTCCGAGCGCCGCCTACAGCTCACAGCCGACAGCCTACAGTTTCGGATTCATTCATGAAATCACCTACTCTAGTCCTCCTTTCAAGAGCGAATTTACGGGAGCGTCAACGCGATTTTGCGATTTTTCTCCACTGTCAGCCGTCGGCTGTAGGCTGTCGGCGGTGGTAAGAATCGCGAAGCGCGAATCGACGCCGACTTCCGAGCACCCCTGACCTAATGGCGCATCGGTTGCGCCACCGCGAGGAACAGGATGGCCAAGAGCAAGAGACCGATGGTGCCGTGGGCGGCGGCGAAGAAGGCGCGCCCAATTGGATCATTTGGCGACTGACGGGCGATGCGGCGCTGCTTGACGATCACCAGCGCGTGCAAAATGACGATCGCCAGCACCAACGTCAGCTTAATGTGCAGCCAAAGCGCGAATCGAAACCAGGTGCTGCCGTAAATGACGGTCAAGACGAGACCGCACAGAATGGTAAGCAGGGCGCCCGGCACCGCGACCAAATAGTTGAGGCGCCCTTCGAGCCAAACGAAGCGCGGCCGCACCGACGGGTCCTCTTGGGCGTGGTAGCCGAGCACGCGGGAGACCGTCATCAGGCTGCCAATCCAAACGATGGCGCCGAGCAGATGGAAGGTGAGCAGCCAAGTCCTAAAACCCATGGCCGAGACTCTTAACACACCTGATTTCCATTTCCGAGCGCGAACAGTTTGCGGCCGCTACTGTCGTATAATTAAGCTAAATTTTGCTTAATTTGTTGACAACGAGCATCATTTGGGTGAAAATGCATTCAAAGTAACCCTCATAAGGAGGACAGACCCATGGCAGCTAAGAAGAAAAAGGCAGCGAAAAAGGGCAAGAAGAAAGCGGCAAAGAAGAAGAAGCGGTAAGCAAGATGGCCAAGCCCAAGAAAAAAGCATCAAAACGGCTGGCGCCAAAGAGAGCAAAGAAGTCTCGCAAGGTAGCGAAGGCACGAAAGAAAGCGAAGCCCAGCAAGAAGTCGGCGAAGCCAAAGGCAAAGAAGGCAGGGACCCCGAGGCGTGCGGCAAGACCGGCGCTGAGGCTGCCACCGCCGATACCGACTCCGAGCTCCACGTTTACGTTTTAGACCTCGAGCGCTTCGCTAGTGGCATGGTAAGGGCGGCGCCAAGGCCGCCCTTGCCGTCTTTATCGATCTAAATCATCCAATTCGGGCGGTTTCGAGCAGTCGGCGCAGTCGCTCCGGCTCGATCCGCAGCCGCAGCGTTTTTTGCGCGCTCATGGTGACTTTTCCGGGCGCCCCGCTCACTTTGCGCAAATACTTGCGCTCGGTGTAGGCGATGTCGACGAGGCGTTCGTCGCGCGCGCTCGAGTGATGCGCAGCCAGTGTCGCGGCGTCGAGCAGCACCTCTTCGCTGAGGGTGCGACGGTGAAGCGGCACTACCACGTGGGCCCCCGGCACATCGCGGGTATGGAGCCAGCAGTCGTCGCCATCGGCAAACTGAAAAGTGAGGGTGTCGTTGCTCTTGGCGCCGCGCCCGACCCAGATCGCTTGACCGTTTTGCGAAAAGTACTCGCGATAGGGAAGCGTTTTGGAGGGTTTCTTGTTTGCACGATCGATCACTGGGATGGAAGCGGTGGTGGTTGCGCTGCCGGCGCCACTGTGCAGGTCGGCCTCGACCCGATCGCGCTCGCTTGTCACTTCGTCAAGGCGCTGGGCGATTCGATCGCGCGCTTGTAAGAGCCGCTTGGCCTGTCGATGCATTTTTACTGCGTTCTGCAGCACGGTGAATCGCGGGTCGAGCACGATGTCAGTCGCCGCGCCGCTTTCAAAATCGTCGCTGACGGTCACTTTTTCGGCGCGCGCGGGCAACTCGTGCAGGTGAGCGAACAGCAAGTCGCCCCACTTGCGAAACGTGATTGCGCCATCGCAGCGATGGAGGTCGGACGCGACTTTTTGCACCAAACGTTCGAGCCGCTGCAGGCGTGCTCGAGCGATTTTTTGGCGCGCCCGTTCGTTGTCGCCTAGGCAAGCTTCGGCGTAAAACTGCGCGATGCGGGAAGAGATATTCGGCTCGTCGCCAAATCGATTCCGATCGCGTAAGCGTTCACCGCCCGCTCGCCCTGAGCTTGTCGAAGGGAAGACTCTTGCTTCGCCCTTCGACTTCGCTGCGCTCCGCTCAGGGTGCACGGACAGGGGGACCGGAACGCTTACCCGAGGGCTGGCGCTTCGGGTGGGAGAGGCGCTGTCGACTGGTTTACCGAGACCGATTCCACTGAGGCGCCGCTCTCCGACGAAGAGTTCGAGCGAGCGGGCTCGGAGAACCAGGCGCGCGCCGCTGGCTCCAAAAAAAAGATCGCAGCCATTGCCCGCGCGAATCACCCGCATCGGCGCGCCGATCAAATGTTTGCGCAAGAGCATGCAAAACGCTGAAGGGGAGGCGCCGCTGCCGATCGGTTTGTCGCAAAGATGAACACGCGTCTGCTTGGCTCCGACACAGAGTAGCAGCCACTGTTTGCCAAAACCCAAAAACAGCGTGTCGCCGTGTTGCACGATGCGCTGCACGCGCTGGTGGCTGATCGCATGGGCGATCTCCTGGCAAACCAGTTCCAGTTCGGTAGAGGACAGTGACACCACCACAATCTAAATCTAGTTGGACGTTGGCGGAAGGTGGCGTATAGGTTTGAGACCATGGCGATGATCGAACTTAGAAAAGAGATTGTCCGCATTGCGGATCAAATGTCTGCGGTACGGGAGTGCCTGCAGGAGCTTTTGCGCACCACCACCGAGCTGCGCCAGCGGATTGGCGGCGAGGAGGCTTGGCACAAAGGCCCATCTGAAGTAAAGTGGAATGAGCGGCCCTCTGCGCCGCCACCACCGCCCAAGGAGTAAGCCATGAAGTTCTTTATCGACACCGGAGAAGTTTCTGAAATTCGTCAAGCGCACGCCATGGGATTGGTCGATGGAGTGACCACCAATCCGTCGCTCATTGCCAAGTCGGGCCGACCTTACAAAGAGGTGGTGGTCGAGATTTGCGACATCGTCAACGGTCCGATTTCGGCCGAGGTGCTGTCGACGACCTACGACGAAATGATGGTCGAGGCGCGGGTGTGGCACAAATTGCATCCCAATGTGGTGGTCAAGTTGCCGCTGATTCCCGATGGGCTGCGCGCCACCCGCACTTGTACCAATGAAGGCATTCGCACCAACGTGACCTTGTGTTTTTCGCCCACCCAGGCGCTGCTCGCGGCCAAGGCCGGCGCGTCGTACATCTCGCCTTTCATTGGCCGCCTCGACGATTGCAGCGAAACCGGCATGGAGCTCATCGACAAGATCGTGCGCATCTACAAGAATTATGGTTATGCCACTGAAGTGCTGGTCGCTTCGGTACGCAACCCAACCCACGTTGTCGACGCTGCGCTCATTGGTGCGCACGTGTGCACGATTCCGTATTCAGTGATGTTGCAGCTGGCCAAACATCCGCTCACCGACGTCGGCCTCAAGAAATTCGTCGAAGACGCGCAAAAAATCCCACGTTAGCAGGTTACTTTATAGAATCCGGAGCTTGGCAACTCAGGCCGCGACTGCCGACGGCGTCGTTGTAATAATTGAGCGCGTCGACTGCTTGCCCATTCGCTTGCAAACGCAGCTTGCGTCCGACGCCCGCCAAAATTACCCCCGAGACCGCCAAGACCAAACCGCTTGAAAGCCACTGCCATCGGTGATCACCGTCGGCGAGCCCGACCAGTCCGCCCGCACCGAGGCCGCCCAAACTGCCGCCCAGGATCGACAGCACCAATCCGGCGGTGCCGTGCCTTTCGGCGCGGCGGGCTTGATCGTGCGCCGCCTCGACGCAGCCAACAAAATCGGCGAGACCGCGATAGCCTGGCGCAGTGGTAACCAATTTTCGGCCGGCGAACATTTTGATCTTGTCGTCGTAGGACATCACCAATTCGCCGCGCGCGACAAAAGTCGCCTCGTACTGCGAGGTCGCGCAGCCCGAAGCGAGGAGGCCGCTGAGCAGTGCGGCAAGCAATCCGCGAGTCATGGGGTTTGCCCGGCTGGAGCAATTTGCCCGAGTTGATAGTACCGACAGTTGCTCTCGGGGCTGCGCATCAGATCGTTGAGCGCGTTTACCTGATCGATCGCCTGTGCGCTCGAGGCCGATTCCGCCGGCGCCGCAGCCAGCGCGACATCGACCGCTGGCAACACTAGCAACGACAAAGTTGCCAGCAACATCAGCGCGCGATCGTCATAGCGTTCGCCCGAGACTCTCGGCAGCAGCGGCGGCAACAGCGGCGGCAAGAGGTGAGGCGGTGGTGGCGCTACCAGGATGCCGACATACACCGGAATCCAGAATTCGGCATGAAGACGAAATTTTCGGCGCGGTCCGGGCTGCGGCAACAGCCGCGGCTCGCCGAGCTGCAGTTCCTCGTACGGCACAATCCCGTGCAGCTCGGCCAAGCAGTCGGGAGAAAGTTGCGCACCCGCGGCTTCAACCACCACTCGATCGCGCTGCCACACCGCCCGTGGCCGCCCGTCTTGAGGCGCGAGGTATTGCGACTCATAGCTGCAACCGATCGCAAAACTCACCAGCACCAGGAATCGCACCCGCACAGAGTAGCAGAGGGGACGGATCTTGATAACTTGATTACCGACGCCTGATTTAGATCATCGATCAAAACTTAATTTCTAAAGTCCGTCCCCTCGAGTAGAATCGGCAACTATGTTTCGGTTTGAGACCAGCGGGCGCGGCGATGCGGCGGTGCTTGCGCTGTTTGGCAATCTCGATGCGCTTTCGGCCGATGCGCTCAAGGCTGAAGTGGTGCGGCTTTCGGAATCGAAAACCAACATCGCCACCGTGGTCGTCGACATGAGCGCGCTTGAGCTGCTCGATTCGACTGGCGTCGGCGTTTTGATTTCGCTTTTCAAGCGCATGCGCACGAAAAACGGCAGCGCGCTGTTCGCTGGGCTCGAGGCGCAACCACGGGAAATTTTTCGTCTGCTCCGACTTGAACGTTCGCTTGATTTGGTAGCAACGGTCGACGAGGCGTTGGCCAAGTCGATGCCAAAATAGCCATGGCATGGTTGGTCGCCACCGACGGTAAATTGAGCGGCCGCCGCTATTCTCTCGATGCTCCCTGCCTGGTTGGACGGGGACCGTACAACCACGTGGTGCTCGACGACACCCGGATTTCGCGTCAGCACGCCAAAATTTCTCCCGAGGCCGGCGGCCATGTCGTCTACGATCTCAACAGCGCCAACGGTACTTACGTCAACCACATGCAGGTGCGCCGGCAGAAACTTGCGCCCGGTGATCAAATTCGATTTGGTCCGTTCAGTTTTCGGTTTGAAACTGAATTGCAAGAGGAGACACGGCGAGTTGCGGCAGGTGGTAGACAGAAATTCGTCGAAGTCGCGACGCTGGTCGGCACCGAAGCGCGTATCGTCGAATCGCTTGACGCCAAAGCCGCCTCCAAGCCCGGCTTTTCTACCGGTCTCGATGAGCTCGAAGACGCTGGTCGTAAGTTGCAGGCGCTCTACGCTTTCATGCAGTCGATCGCCTCGACGCTCGACCCAGCTGGACTTTACGATCGCATCTTGGCCCACGTACTCAACGTGTTTGTCGGCGCCGACAACGCGGTGTTGTATTTGCCAAGTTCCGACAGCGGCAAAATGGAGCCGCGCAAGCTGCTCGGCCGCTCTGGCGCAAGTATTGCGCCCTATCCGATTCCCGATTCGTTTTACGATCAACTGGTGGTTGACCGGCGGGCGCTGCTTTCCTCGCCGGTGACCGCGATTTCGGCAGCGGCCAGCAGAGGGGACGCGACGCCGACCGGCATCAGCATGCACGCGCCGATGCTTTCAGGCGATGCGGTGCAAGGGGTCTTGCATGTTCAGGCGGCGACCACTGTCGATCCGGCATTCACTCAGGGCGATCTCGATCTTTTGACCGGCATTGCGGCGCAGGCGGCGCTGGCGCTGCAAAACGTCAGGCTACACCAAGAATCGCTCAAGCAGCAGCGACTCAAGCAGGATCTGTCGCTTGCCGTCGAGATTCAAAAGAGCTTCTTGCCGCAATCGCTACCCGTCGTACAAGGGCTTGAATTTATTGCAGAATACAGACCGGCCTTTTCCGTCGGCGGCGATTTCTATGATCTCTTTTCTCTCGCCGAACACGAACTCGGTATCTGCATCGGGGATGTCTCGGGAAAAGGCGTGTCCGCCGCCCTCTTGATGGCGCGGGTGTGTAGTGACATACACGCCGCGGCGCTGCTCGAACGCGAGCCGGCGCGCACGCTGTGGCGCGCCAACCGTATGCTGTGCGAGCGCCGCAAGACCGATCTTTTTGTCACCGCAATCTACCTGGCGCTCAATACCGAAACGCACGACATTGTGCTCGGCAACGCCGGCCATCTGCCGCCACTGATTCGCCGCTCAAGCGGCAAGATCGATCGGGTCGAAGGTGGAGCCAGCACCGCGATTGGTCTTTTCGAAAACGCCGAATACGAGCAGATTCGGCTGCGGCTTGAACCGGGCGACAGTTTGGTGCTCTGCACCGACGGCGTGCTCGAAGCCACCAGCGAACGCGGCGAGCAGTTCGGCTTTGAACGGCTCGAGGCCAGTATCTTGGCCGGCGGCGCCCGACCGCAAGAGCTGGTCAAGCGACTCAACGAAGATCTGTCGCGTCACGTCGGCGCAGCGCCGCAATATGATGACATGACGCTGATTGTTTGCGGTCGCCAGGCGACGTAAGCGAGATTCGCGGGGCTGACAGCCAACAGCCTACAGCCGACAGTGCGGAGCGGATAAATTCTGAGCCATTCGGATTGGTCGCGACCACTTCCTATGCACAGGAGGAGACAAAATGCTATTTCGCCATTTCCAAATTCTCTTAGTTTTGCTGGCAATGGGCGCGCTATCGCAGCCGACGCTAGCGTCGAGCAACGACGCCAGTCCCTGCGACCCCGTTCACTGCTCGTGGCCCTATGTCTGTCGCGATGGAGGCGTTTGCACCGAGGATGCGGACGCTGACTTGCCGCCGAATGCGGCGTCGAAAAATGACGCTGACCCCAAGCCGTCACCCTCAAAGCCGCCCACGTCGCCTGGAAGTTGCAGCGTGGTCTTCGGCCGGGTCACGACGCCGGCACCCAGCAGTATCGCGGCTGTTGTGGTCCTTCTGGTGCTTGGGTGTCGCAAACTTCGTTTTCGCACTGCGCACAGGTAAGGTCTCACGTGAGACGAGCGAGTTGTCTGAGCGGCGCGGTGTGGCGTTCGAGGATGGCGCCTACAGAATCGAGCTCGGGTAGTTTTTGCAAAGCTGCCGCGACGTAGTCGAGACTCGATGGAATGTGGCGGAGAAAGCCTCGGTTGTTCTTCTTTTTGTCGATAAACACGAACCGGCCGGCGTCTTTGAGTTTGCGCTGAACCACCTGGAGGAAAAATAGGCGACGAAAATCGCTGTCTAGATGCGGGCCGGAGGAGGCGACGAAAAAGTCGACCAGATCGTCGACGAGCGCGGGCGGCAGCACCACGTAACTATCGCGCAGAAGGCCAACCAAGTCGTAGGCCGAGTTGCCGAGCAGCGCATCCTGAAAATCCAAAATGCCGAGTCGGCCGTCGTTGAGAATCATCAAATTTCGACTTTGGTAGTCGCGATGGACAAAGGTGGTTGGTTGCGCGTGCAGCTCTTCGGCGATGCGGGTGAACTGACGGTCAAGCTCGGCGCGCTCGGCGGTTGGCAGCATGATGCCGACGGCGTCGAGCCCGAATTCGACAAAGTGATCGAGCTCCCATTTGAGCAGCTTGAAATCGAAAGAGCGCGAAAATGCGATGCAAGCAGGGTCTGGCGTCTCACGTGAGACCGCTTGGATTTTGACTAGTTGAGTGATAGCGCGCTCATAGTAATCGCGCTGGGTTTCGATGTCGGCCCCGGCGACCTTGGACTCGAACGTGATGTCGCCAAAGTCTTCAAGGTACAAAAGGCCGCTCTTTTCGTCGTACTGATAGATCAGCGGAACCGGCAATCCACGCGACGCGAGATATCGCTGAACATTGAGAAAAGGCAGTTCGCTCACTTTGCCGGCACTGACCTCGTCGGAAAACTGGGGTGATTCGCCAAGTTCCATCACCAGGAAGCGGTCGATTGAGCCTGCCGAAATAAAACCACGATGATAGTGGCGCACCGAGGCGCCGCCTGGTAGCGCGATTAACTGACGCAGCTGTCCCATCGGCGAAACTGCAACCTCGACCAGATCGTGCAGCGCTGCCGGCTCAAGATAGGTTGGCATTGCGATCCTCGGGCCGCCACTATACTGTCGCTCCTCGCTGCTGGCAACTTGGGAGAGAGCGTGGAAGCCGGACTGCAAGAGCGCCTGGTTCTAGCCGCACAGTCGTATGGACTCGATCTGAGCGCCGCGCAAATTGATAAGTTTAGCCGTTATCTGGCGCTGCTGATTGCGTGGAACGCCCGCATCAACTTGACCGCGCTGCGCACCGCGGCGGAGATCGTCGAGGGCCACTTCATCGACAGTTTGGCGGCGTCAAGACTGGTGCGTCCGACGCATAGGACTTTGGCGGATGTCGGATCCGGCGCCGGCTTTCCCGGCGTGGTCTTGGCGATAGCTTTTCCGGCGCTCGGCGTCACCTGTATCGAGTCGATTCAGAAAAAAGTCGCGTTTCTGCAAGCGGTCAGACGCGAAGTGATCGCCATCACGCCCGTCTGCGCTCGCCTTGAAACCGTTTCGGAGCAGTTTGACATGGCAATTTCGCGCGCCGCCTTTGCTCCGCAAAAATGGCTCGAGACGGGGGGGAAATTGGTGGCGCCTGCGGGGCGCATAGTCGCCATGCAGACCGAACCGGTGATTCCCGCCTCCGACGGCTTTCAACTCGTCGAATCTTTCGAATACCCTTCGACGGGCTCAGGGCAGTCGGGTGCCCCGCTTATCAAAATTCG
>JAHFDU010000373.1 GCA_023248835.1 Myxococcales bacterium
CTCGCGTTTTAGCCGCAACTCCTCTTGGCGATAGTTCTGAATTTCGTCGGCGCCAAACTCGAGCAGATCAGACAAGTGATCAAGTTCCGATTGCGACAGTTGCGGAATTTTTCCCAGCGCACGATTGAGATCGGTGCCGCTGCCGCCGCCGATAGCCATTTCACGCGTCTTGCGCAAAATTGAATCGGCGGTGTGTCCAGTCAGCGCTTCGTGCAAACTGCCACCGACGAAAAGAAAGCCGGCAAATTCTTGGTCGAATACAATCGGGCAGGCGACCAGATCAAAGCCTAAGTGGCACTCGTGTACGATGGTGCGGCGGGCGCCGCGGCCGGTGTTGCGCAATTTGCCGGACAGCACTTTGACCGATTCGTTGCAGCGCCGAAATCCCTCCTTGGAAAACAGCGCCAAGCGGCAAAAGTCGTTGTTGGGCGGGATAATCTTACCTTCGGCGTGGTCGAGCACGTAGCCGTTGGCGTCGGCAAAGGCGAGCTCGACCTCCCACCATTTGCGGACGACATCCTTAAGCATCAGGATGGTATGGAGTTTTTCAAACGGCCGAAGATCGGTCATTAGGCTTGTTCTCCGGTCAATCTGTCGCTTTTTAACACATCGACTGACCGAAGAATAGACGAGGCGAAAAAAACAGGTCGTTAATTGTTAATTCGGTGGCGCTTGCAGATGCCGCCGCAGTCGGCGCCGCCATGGGCAGGATCGCAATCGTCGAGCGGATTGTCCTCGCAGACGAATCCGTCCTGGTCGCAACCGATGCCAGCAAAACCGCCACACTCTTTGTGACAAAATCCGCCGCCGTCGCTGGCCAAATTCGGTCCCCAGCAAACGTAACCCGATGGGCACTGGTGCGGATTGGCAGTTCGCACACCGCAGAAATACTCGGTCGGAAGCGTCAGCTCGCATTTGCTCTCGTCATTGCAGATCGCCACGGTCGGGGAGGCGTCTGGATTCGCGGTCAAGCAGCCACGGGCCCCGCAGTGGAGCGACGAGCGGTAGTCGTCGGCGTCGTTCACCGCGGTGAGATCGAGGCCACAACAGCCGGTCACCACCTTGTGGCAGTCGGCGTCTTTGGTGCAGGAGAGAAAATCGGTAGTCACTGTCGCCGCCTGAAGTTTCTGCCAGCGGGTCGATCCGTCAGCTCGGAGTTTGAGCGTCTTGCCGCTCAAGGTGTACTGGTAACGGTCACTGCTCTTAAGCCCGTCGACGGAAAATCGAATGTACCGTTTGTCACCTGATTTGGTGAACTTGTAGGTGCCCTTCTGTTCGATCACCGGGCCAGGCGGGTGTGTGGTGACACGGAAAGCGCCGCTGCGCTCAAAAGTCCGATCGGCATGAAGATTGAGCGTGACAATGTCGCCGCGGGCTGTAGGAGCGCTGGTTGATTCATAGGTTCCAACCGGCCTCACCACGTCGTCCTTGCCCGAAACCGTGTCCTCAATGTCACTCGGGTCGAGGAGATCTCCAGCACCACAGCCAATCATCAACGCCAACCCAACCAATAAACTCATTTGGCTCATTCGCTTTGTCATTTTTCTCTCCAGTTGGGGGGCTGTGTATGACGATTCTAATCTGCTGTCAAGTTCACGTAGCTCAAAAAAATTCACAAGCGAGCGGAGCGTGGGGGCGTGAACGGTTACATAAATTCTGCGTAGGCGGCGGCTCGTGTTCGTGGCATAAACCACCTCGTGACCACCGACCTCAATCCGGCGCAGCACGAAGCGGTTTACCACGGTGATGGGCCGCTGCTGATTCTGGCTGGCGCTGGCTCGGGCAAGACCCGCGTCATTACCTATCGGATCGGTGAACTACTTCGGCGCGGCGTCTCGCCGCAGCGCATTTTGGCGGTGACTTTTACCAACAAGGCTGCCGGCGAAATGCGCGAACGGGTTTCGCGATTGGTGGGTGGGCGTGGGCCGAGCTGGATCGGCACCTTTCACGCCACTTGCGCACGCATTTTGCGCAGCTATGCCGAGCGCGCTGGCCTTAAACGCGACTTTGTCATTTTAGACGACGGCGACCAGAAGACGCTGGTTGGTCGCATCGTCAAAGAGATGCGAATCGCCGATCGCTACGCCACGCCGCGAGCAATTTTGTCGGGTATTGACCAGGCAAAAAATCGCGGCGAGCGCCCAGAGAAATTCATCGCGCACGACTATCTTTCCGACATCGTGGCGCGGGTCTATCCGCGCTACGAAGATCGGCTGCGGCAGTCGAACGCGGTCGATTTTGGTGACTTGATTTTGAAAGTGCTCGAGCTGTGCGAAGCCGGCACCGATCTGAGTAACCATCTGGCGGAATGTTTTCAGCACGTGCTGGTCGACGAATTTCAGGACACCAACCGGGTGCAGTATCGGCTGGTGCACCATTTGGCGAGCGGGCACGGCAACCTCTGTGTCGTCGGTGACGACGATCAGTCGATCTACCGTTGGCGCGGCGCTGACCTGCGCAATATTTTGGATTTCGAGCGCGACCATCCCGACACCCACGTGGTCAAACTTGAGCAGAATTATCGTTCGACCAAGATCATTCTCGACGCCGCCAATGGGGTGATCGCGCGCAACACGCTGCGCAAAGACAAGCGCCTGTTCACCGAACACGAAGGCGGCGAGCCGGTGTTCTATTTCACTGCCGAGGACGAGCGCTCCGAAGCGCAGTTTGTCGTCGCCACCTTACGTAAACTCGAAAACGAAGAGGGGCGCACGCCTGAAGACTTCGCCGTGTTTTATCGTACCCACGCCCAGTCGCGCGCGCTTGAAGAGGCACTGCTCGGCGCAGACATTCCTTACGTCATCGTCGGTGGTACCCGGTTTTACGATCGCGCCGAAATCAAAGACCTACTCTGCTATTTACGCATTTTATGCAATCCCGACGACGAGGTGTCGCTCGAGCGCGTCATCAACAAGCCGGCGCGCGGCATTGGTGATACCACTTACGAACGCTTGTCGGGCAGCGCGCAGCTACAGAATATTTCGGTCTGGGAGTCTACCAGGCGGGCGGTTCAAGACGAAGCGCTCACTTCGGGTACACGCAACAAGTTGCAAAAATTTGTCGCGCTGATTGAAGAGCTACAGGTTTTTGTCGCCGACAAACAAAACTCGATTGCGGTGATCGCCGAAGCAGTACTCGATCGATCGGGTTACTTGCGTATGCTGGCTGCCGACGGCGCGCCCGAGAATCGTGATCGGGAAGAAAACTTGCTTGAACTCATCGGTTCGATCCGCGATTTTTCTCGCGAGTACGAAGAAGAAAATGGCGAGCCGCCGACGCTGGGCGCATTTTTGGAACGGATTTCGCTGGTGGCTCCATCCGACTCGACCGGTCGTGGCGTGCAGCTGATGACGGTGCACGCCGCCAAGGGGCTTGAGTTTCCGGTGGTGTTCGTCACTGGCCTCGAGGACGGGGTGTTTCCGCGCCTGCGCGAAGGCGAAGATCTGGAATCGCTCGAAGAGGAGCGCCGCCTCGCTTACGTCGCCATCACGCGTGCACGCGAGCGCCTGTTTTTGACCAATGCGCGTGCGCGCCAGCTCTATGGCCAAACTTCCTATCTGTTTGCCGAGAGCCGGTTCTTGCGCGATCTGCCGGCCAACTGCGTGGTTCGGCCGGTGCCGGCGCGGGCCGCGCGGCCGCGTGCATTTGCGCCGCTTCATGAGAGCAGAGGCTTTGGCAAAGTGATCACGCGCGATCGCAATATCTCGGTGGAGTACGACGAGGCCGTAACCGCAGCGACGACCGAAGAGGTCGCGTTTCAGCTCGGGCAGCGGGTGCGCCACGCCCGCTTTGGCGAGGGCGAGGTGCGCGGCTTTACCGGCCAGGGCTCTGACTTGAAATTGACGGTCTATTTTTCTGCCGTCGGTGCCAAGACCATCATCGCTCGATTTGTC
>JAHFDU010000374.1 GCA_023248835.1 Myxococcales bacterium
GATGATCGCGTTGAACTGTTTGGAAAACGCGTCGATCTCACCGCTCAGCACCTGGGCTTGGTCGACCGATCGGTTGTAGCTGACAACAGAATTGTAGAAACTGCCGAGTGCGCCTCCGACCCCGAGCGCTATCAGTGCTGCGGCGCCGATGGCGAAGAATCGCTGCGCCGCTGACTTTTTCAGCCCGACCTGCACACTCTCGTCGATGTGTCCCGGGATTGCTGGCTGTTGATAGTAGGCCGCTAGGCTTGCCATGTCGACTTGTGGCTGGGCAAACGGATCGCGGCGCGGATCGGCCGCCGTAGCGGCAGTGGCCACTGGCGCCACCACCTGCCCGCCAGCGCTTTGCCCGGGCGCGGGCAGTGCTGGGACGCGTCCTGCGCCTGCACCACCGGCCGGCTTCTTCAGACCCAATTTTGCCTTGAGGCTGTTGACATCGACTTGACTTGGCTTCTTGTTGTCTTCCAAGCGGTTACTCCCGTCCCGTTATTGACCCGCGAAGTCTAGCGACGAGCGCTAGGCGTGGCAAGCATAATTTGCATGGGACAGTCCTCACGTCTGCGCCCAGACTGTTACCTTGATCGCGCTTTTGCCATGCTTTGGCGCATGACTCACTGACCCGCAGCCGCAGCCCCAGCCCTTTCCCTATCCGCACCCGCATCCCTACCCCTCGACCGAGTCCGAATCCCTCGCCGCGACCGTCGCCCAATCCTGGACTCCGAATCCCAGCATGACTGTGATCGCTTGCGATAAACGCGCCGGCGCGATAAGATTTACCGACGGTAAATTGGTGATCTTGAAAATACATGACACGTAAACTATTGCTTGCGTTTGGTCTGGCTGGCGCTGCGATGCTGGCGCTGTATGCATACTCGGTGCAGCTGCGCCACGAGTTTCCCGGCGGTGACATGGAGAATATCCTGGTCGCCGCGGTCGACGTAAAACCGGGCGAGCGCCTGAAAAGAGATCACCTCGGCTTCCGCTCGTGGCCGATGGCCTACGCACCGCCCGATCATTACAAGAAGGGCGGCGAACGAGAATTGCTCGGCCAGCAGGTGACGCAGACCATCAAACAGGGTCAACCGATCGTCTCCTCGCATTTCGACTTGCAGCCAAGCGATCGCCTTTCCAAGGCTATCCCCAAGGGGCAGCGCGCGTACACGCTCCCGGTCGACGCTTCGGGCTCGCTTGCCGGCATGCTGCGGCCGGGTGACCACGTCGACGTTCTTGGCACTTTTGCCCGCAACCAGGGCGACACCGCCACGGTCACGTTATTGCAAAATGTGCGGGTGCTGGCGATTGGCGGCGAACGCAGTCGTGAAGGCGAAAACGAAAACCAAAAGGCGTTTGGTACCATCACGGTTGCGGTCGATCTCGAAGAGGCGGAACTCTTGACCTTTGCGGTTCAGCGCGGCCCGATCAGCATTGCGCTTCGGCGCGACGACGACTCAGAAACGACCCAAGATGTCCCAGACAAGAATTTTGGCGACATTTTTGAGACCCAGCGTCGCAGCGCATTCTCTCGTCGACACGCCCAACAAAAAATCGAGGCGCTCAAACCGCAATGAGAAATTTACTGATCGCGCTGCTTCTGCTGACGTCACCTGCTTCGCTGTCGGCAGAAGAGGGGGCCGAGATCAATTTGGTGGTCGGTGGACAAAAGGTTGTGCCGGCGATCGGTGTACAGAGCTATTCTGAAGGCGCGCCCGGCATCATTCAGGTCAAGATTCCCGAGGACGGGCGGCGCATGGTACTGACTGCGATTCGTCCCGGTTCGACCACGCTGCTGCTCATCTACGGCAACGGCAAACAGGAGACGCTATACGTCAACGTCTATTCGCGCTCGCCCACCGCGATTCGCCGCGAGCTCAGCTCACTGCTGGCTGGACTGTCCGGCGTCGATGTACGCGAAGTCGGCGGCCGCATTTTTATCGACGGTGCGGTGCCCGCGCAGGACGATCTCTCGCGACTCGACCGCATCGTCTCGATGTACAACGGTCAAGTCGCATCGCTGGTCACCGTCGATCCGGCGCGGCAGCGCACCAACATCAAGCTCGATTTGCACTTCGTCCAATTTCGCAAGACTTCGTCGCAAAAAATGGGACTCAATTGGCCGGCCAACGTCGGATCGCACATGAACGCGTCGGGGGCGCCGTCGACCAGTTTTCTTTACACCTACGATTTTCTCATGCACGCCTCAACCCAAGGACAAATCGTCATTGCCGAAAATCTGCTGCCGAGTCTCGACATTCTGGGAGCGCGCGGTTGGGCCAAAGTCAACGACGTGGTCACGGTGGTCACCACCAACGGTGGCACCGCCAACTATCACACCGGCGGCGAAGTAAACGTAAAGATCGCCACTTCGCTCGGCAATTCAACGTTGCAGAAAATTCCTTTTGGCATCGAGCTACACGTTCAACCGAGACTCGATCCGCAGTCGGGTCAGATCGTCGTCAGCATCGACGCCGAACAATCGGAATTAAGCCCGATCTCCGGCCAGGACGTACCCGGGCGCGTGCTCACCAACACCAAGACCAACGTGCACGTCAAACTGGGCCAGTCGATCATGTTGAGCGGCTTTAAAGAAAATGCCGAGCAGCTAAACGCAACCGGAATTCCCGGGCTGATGCGGATTCCAATTCTCGGTTATCTATTTCGCAGCGAAGCCACCGACAACAACGACACCGAGAACATTCTTTTCATCACACCAACGGTGATGGAACACACTTCGCCGGACAATCTACAACGCATCGAAGACGCGCTGAAACGCTACAACGATTTCGGCGGCCACATCGTCTACTAAATGGCGCCCTCCGCGTTTGAACTCGAAATCGTCTCAGCCGAAAGCAGCGAGACGCTTGCCGTCGACGGGCCAACCATTGTGATTGGCCGCGCGCCCGGTCTTCAAGTGGTACTCAAGCACCCCGACATCTCGCGGCGCCATGGCGAGATCGTGCTCGGCCACGACGGTTTGGTGCTGATGGATCTCTCCACCAATGGCTGTTTTGTCGACGGCCGTCGCATCACCGGACCGACGCCGATAAAAATTGGCGAGGCGTTCTGCATGGGCCCTTTTACCATTCGGGTTTTCAAACGTGGCGAGCGGCCAGCGGAAGCTCCGCCGCCAGTGCCACCGCCACCACCGCCGCCCAAACGCCAACCCACCACCGGTAACCTACCGGCCGTGACCGCACCGGTCGTCCAGTCAAACGATTCGGCGGACGCTGAGCGCGATCGTCTCAAACGTTGGCTACGCGGGCTGTTGCTCGACGCTCTCCACCTGCCCAGCCTTGGCGTGGCCGAACTGCGCGACGAGGTATTGGCGCCGCGGGTGACGGCGCTGCTCGACGAGCTACTCGATGAACACGCGCGCGAATTGCCAAGCGGCCTCGATCGCGCACGCCTGCGCAAAGAGGTGAGCGACGAGGTTTTAGGACTCGGCCCAATCGAGGATCTACTCGCCGACATCTCGGTGACTGAGGTGATGGTGGTTGATCGGGCGACGATTTACATCGAGCGCGCGGGAAAACTACAGCTCACCGGAGCACGGTTTTCCTCGGAAGATGCGCTGCGCTCGGCGATCGAACGCATCGTGACGCCGCTCGGTCGTCGCATCGACGAATCCAATCCAATGGTCGATGCCCGACTCAAGAACGGATCGCGCGTCAACGCCATCATTCCGCCGCTGGCGCTGCGTGGCCCGTGTCTGACCATTCGCAAATTTTCTGAGAAGAAGTTGCAGATGCGCGATCTGTGCGGCTTTGGCTCGCTCGATTCGCGCATGGCCCGTTTTTTAGAGCGCGCGGTGGTGGCACGACGCAATATTCTGGTTTCCGGCGGAACCGGTTCAGGAAAAACCACGCTTCTCAACGTGCTCTCTTCGGCGATTCCG
>JAHFDU010000052.1:0-1121 GCA_023248835.1 Myxococcales bacterium
CCGCTCACCGTCAGCGAAACCGGCACGCCGCTTACCGGATTTCCATTTTCATCCTGCAGCGAGATTGTCAGCATGACCGCGGCTGCACCATCGGCCACTGTCTGAGCAGCACCGGCGACGACGGTACTGGTCGTATTCGACGGCGCACCCACCATCCCCGACGAGTCGAATGCAGTCACTGAATTGCTAGGGCTCGACGGCACCCCGAACCCGAGCGCATTTTGCGCAACCACGGTGAAGGTGTAGTCGGTGCCGCTGCTAAGACCGGTGAAGGTAACTTGGGTGCCGCTCGTATGAAAAATCGAAGTCTCAGGCGTGGAGGTGATGGCGTAGTCGGTCACCAGGCTGTGGTTCGCCACCGCCGCCTGCCACGTCACCCGAGCGCGACGGCCCGCCAGCGCCATCGCGGTCACGTTGGTCGGTGCGCCCGGGACATCACCTGCCACCTGAGCACTCGATGTTCCTGCAGGCCCGAGCCCAAGCCCGTTTTCGGCGGCCACCGAAAAGCTGTAGCTCACGCCGAGGGTCAGATCGGAAAACTGTGCCGCTGTGTCGGAGGTGTAGGTGGTTGTCGTCTCGGGACTTGAGGCCACTCGGTAGCGGGTGATTGCGCTGCCGTTTGCACTCGGCGGCGCCCAACTGAGCGCGATCTTGCGCCCTGCTTGCGGCGTCGCAGTCACCGGGCTCACCTGCGCCGGTACATCGGCCGCAGTCGCGGCGAGTTCCGCCGAGGCTGGCCCCTCTCCCGCGCTGTTGCGCGCACTCACCGTAATCCCGTAGGAGACGCCCGGCGAGAGATTCGATAGCACCGCTTCGGTGACGGTCCAGTCGTTTATCGTGGCCAAGTGATCGCCGGCATGCACGGTGAAGCTCTCCACCGTCCCACCATTGTTGTCGGGCGCCAACCAAGAAACGGTCAGCTCTCTAGGCGCTGTCGCCTTGGCACTCAGTCCCGACACTGCAATCGGTTTAAGTGGGTTCGCCCGTGGTGTGACTTGATTCGATGCGCTGCTTCCGCCTTCGCCTTCGGTCGTCAACGGTGTGACGCTGAACCGATATTGAACATCGTTGTCGAGGCCGCTCAGACTTGCCCGCTCTTCGCCGGCACCTACCTCTACGCT
>JAHFDU010000052.1:1131-9868 GCA_023248835.1 Myxococcales bacterium
GCCGGTAACTGGCGCGCCATTCCACGGCCCCATTCGCCAGGAGACCACTGCGCTGCCGTTGCCGGAGGAGGCCAGAACCTTTGTTGGTGCAATCGGTACCTGTGCGCTACCGCCATCGCTCTGTGTTCCGCCATCATCGCTCGGATTGTCCAGTGTGAGACCAAGCTCGACGGTTTGCCCAGGACGGACCTGCACCGAGCCATTCCCGCTTGCGATCTCCTGGCCGCTCATGTCACGCGCAATCGCCGCCACTTCGAGAAGGCCCGACTTGAGTTGCACCATTTCCAGCGTCGCTGCAGTAGGCAGCGAAATGGGTGTGACAGGCACCTTTTCGGTCAGTACCGTTATCGCTGTTTGGCCACCAAGAGAGAGTGCGAGCTCGATCGATGCGACCTCATTCAGTGCACTTCCTCGCCCGATCACAACACGGACATATGTCCCGCTCTTGCAGCTCGCCAAAAGCTCCATCAGCGCAATTGCAAGGCCTATCCGAACGATTCTTCGCACTCTCTCTTTATCGGCTGTTGGTGAAGTATCTTGATGATAGAATGGCGAGTTGCCAAGGGCGGCGATGTCGTCGTCGGTCGGCAGAAACCACCTTGCCCACCATCGCCTATATCCGCACCGAAGATCCCCACCGCTTCCGCCGCCGCATTCCCTTCGATCAGTTCGACTCTACCCTCTAAAAGCGCAAGATCTGCAGACGTGGGCCCATCCCGATCGAAACTGTACGAGCGGTGTAGAGCTCGCCGTCGAGGGTGTAGACCTGGGGCTCGGCGAAGCGCAGCTCGACCTGACTCGCCAAGCGATCCAAATGACGCTCTCCGGTCAGTGGCCGACCGCTGATTGTTTTATGCAGCTGCAGCGCCATGTTCGCGGTGCTCAGCTCGGACGCGATCAAATGCATTCGCCCAGGCAGGCTGCCGGCGCGCCATGCCACCCTCATTCCGAGACCGACGTCGGCGATGGTGGCTGCGACCACGTACCGCGGCGCAATGACGGTGTGATCCGATTTGCCGTCGATGACGATTTCCATTGGCGTCGGCGCGAACAGCCGTTGAGCCAAACGGCCGCGGAAAAGACAGCTACCGACGGTGTGCAGGCCGAGCCCTGCGGCCGACAGCGGGCCGGGCGTGCGCTGATAGTACTCTTGCAAGAATCGCGCGCCCATCGCCGCGGCAAACAAAAAGCCGTAGCGCTCACCAACTTTCAACACGTCATGCTGTGCGATGGGCAGCGCGTCGCGTCGTCGTAGTCGCGTGACCAGACGTGCAAATGCGGCGCGCGGCGATCCGGTGACGCCTAAATTGCGAGCGATGGTGTTGACGGTGCCGCCCGGAAGAAAAGCCAGCACCGGAAGTTCGCTGCCCGCGTTGCGAACCAGCTCCGTGAGCGTGCATACACTGGTGCCGTCGCCACCGCAACTGGCCACCAGCGCTACTTTCTCGCGACGAAAGTGGGCCACTGCCGCCGGCACGTCGGCTACTGACTCCGTGACCACGACCTCGCCTTCGTCGCCGAGCAACGCCCGTAACTCGCTCGGCAATTCTGGTCGGCGTAACAAATGCCCGGCGTTGGGGTTGCAAATCACCCCGATGCGAGTGTCGTTCAGTGCTGAAAGGTTTCCCATTGACGGCGGACACATAACATATTTTTGCAGACCATTGCCATTTTTGCAGACCATTGCCATTTATGATTGACAACTTTCCGCTGCATGGGGTACGCAGCGACGGTTGCAAAGCTGAAATCGGGGCATTCTATGCGGCTGTGGTTGGCAAAATTGATCATTGTAGTGGCTGCGCTCAGTGGCGCAACTGCGTCTGCCGACCCGACCGGTACTACTGCCACTGTTGAAAAATCATCCTCGCAGCCGGCGTTGCGCGGATTCGATTTCAATCTCACCATGTGGGAAGTTTCTGGTGTCGACGCCGAGCCCGGTGCGTATGAGAATCAAATCGCGCTCATTTTCGAGCCGTCGTGGAATATTGGGCAAACCTTTTTCCCGAAGAGCTGGTGGAAACCGCTCACTTTGTCGTCGCGCCTCCTTGTCGAGTGGGAACTGACCGGAAACGACGCGTCTTTTCGCGGGCCGAGCTTTGCTTCGCCGACACTATTGCGCGACTCCCCCGAACAGGTAGCGATTGCTGAAGCGAGCGCGCAAGGCAAAGTTGCCGATTCGGGGGTGGTCACTGGGAGTGGCCGTCGCGCCACTGTTTCCGATCTCTGGCTCGGCCTGAGTCACAACAAGCTGGTCACCATTCCCAAGCTCGGCATCGATGTAGGACTCGCGGCACGGTTGGTGCTGCCGACTTCGCAAGAGAGTCGCAACACCGGCTTTCAAGCAGCTCCGTCGCTGACGTTGCTCCTCAATCGCAAGCTATGGCGCTTCGATTTCGGCTATGGCTTTCGCGCGGCGAAATATTTCTATGCCGAGAAGGTTGCCAGCATCGGCAAGCTCGACGGTACCGTGTCGGTGAATGGGCAGAATGTAACGCCGCTGTCGTTCGATAGTTCGGGAACGCTGACGCCGAATTTCGGGTTTGTAAATTTTTTCACCGTAGGTCTTGAGTTGCCGAAAGGCTTTTCCCTTGAGGCTGACTATTTCTTGTTTAATGTGTTTTCCAATTCGCTGTCGAACTGTGCGGTGGCCGGCGTGCCCACCGCCGATGTCTGTCGCGACGGCCATGCGCTCGGCGACATTCGCAGCCCGGCCGAGCGCGACAGTCAATGGTTTCTGCTTGAGGTCGACTACAAGCCGCCGCCGATGGATTGGTGGACGATCGGGCTCGGCATTTCGACCTACGCGCCGCTGCGACTGCCGAACGGCACCATTGCCAATCCGATCATCCAAGTCAATCGCAACAATTACACCACGGTGTATCTGTCGCTGGCGGTCAACGCCGAGTCACTCGCCACACGCTTGAAAAAGAAAGGCAATTGAGATGAAAAAGTTCGCGATTCTCGCTCTGCTTGGAGCTGCATGCGCCAGTGAACCAGCGCCGCGCTACGCGGTGCAAGCCGATGTTATCGCCAAGAGCGATCTCGACGGTACTTGGTATTTTCTTCAGACGATGATTGGAGTGCCTTATTCAACCGGCTTCACCTTTATCGGAGAGCAGGGCGGGCAGGAGCTGGAAAAAATTCGTTGGGACATTCAGGAAGACGTTCTGACCGCCCGTCGTAGTTATGAATTCGTGCGCAACACGGAAAAGGGAGAGCCGTCGCAGAATCCTGGCGTCAAGGACTACATGGGCGCACCGATTGCCGCTTTCAAAATCAAGTCTCATTTCGACATCGTTCGCGATTACAACGCATCGACCGGCGAAGAGCTCAACAAGATCGTCGAGAACACCGAGCGCAAATGGTACGAGCGCAAATTCATCCATGTCGATTGGTCGGAAAATTTGATCTCTAGTTTTGATTTTCTCGCCGCCTTTGTCACTGGAAGTGAAGACGGTACCGCGATCAAGACCCAGCCGGCCAACTACTATGTCTCCGATCCCAATGATCCCGACGCAGTCCGGATCGAGCGTCCCTCAGAAAACGAGTCGGCGAACTATCTTGAAGTGACACAAAAGCTTCGCGCTACACCTGAGACCTATGCATTCAGCGACGGCACTTCGTATCCCATCTGCTGGTTCTCCTATCATACCGAAGATTGCGCCAGCCAAGAGTTGAAGGTGCGCAACTCGTTTTGGAAGACCACGCCGCGCGACTACGATCCGATGGTCTATGACGATCACATGATGGAACGTTTCGGTTTTTTCACCAGCGATCGGTCGAGTTACAATCGCCAGTATGCCGAGACGTTTTCGGGTCTCAAGCGACTCATCAATCGCTACAACATTTGGCAACATACGATCGATCCCGACACCGCCAAAACCTGCCAGAAAGACCTCGATTGCGGATCACAGGCTTCGGGGGTGCGTTGTGACCTGGCGCTTCCCGATGCGAAACTAGACGAAAAAACCAGCGCCGTTATTGGTCGCTGCACGTTGCCTTACGCGGTGCGAAATCTGGAAGACCCGAAGCCTGGCAGCCGTGATCTAGGGCCGCGCCAGATCGTTTACTACCTAAACGATACATTTCCGAAGGAACTGATTGAGTCGGCGCAAAAGCTTGCCGATGAATACGACAGCACCCTGCAGGAGATCTATAAGTCTCTCGTTGGCAGCGACGCGCCGAGTCGCATGTTCACGCTGTGTGTGAACAATCCGGTGGTGGACGGCGACCCGCAGGAGTGCGGACCCAAGGGCACGCATGCGCGCATTGGCGATCTTCGCCACAGTCTCATCTATTGGGTCGATGAGCCGCAGCGCGCCCGCCTGCTTGGTTACGGACCGGCGGCGACCGATCCAGAGACGGGTGAGATTATTGCAGGAACCGCTTTTGTTTACGGGGGCTCTGTCGACACCTATTCGGCGCAGGCGCGCGACATTGTTGAGTTGGTCAACGGCGACATCAAGGCCGACCAATTTGTGCTTGGCACCAATGTTAAAGATTGGGTGAACGACAATCTGAATGGACCGCGCAGTCGGCCGCTCAGCCAGGCTGAGGTCGATCACATGGCCGATGCGATGGACTTGTCTTGGACTGCGGGGCTGCCCAAGACACCGTCGCTGCAAAAGGGTTCGGCCGTCGAGATGCTCAAGATGGCGCGCGCGCGCAGTCAAACGCTGAGTGGTTCATCGCTGCTTGGAGCGGATCCGGGAGAGACCTCGCGACGACTCGCCAAGTTGAAGGGCACCGACATCGAGCGAAAAATGGTTACCGGAGAGACGTTGGTGGCGCGCGGCATCGATCCGCACACGGCGGCCGACAAAGTCAACGCCAAGAACATCGCACCGCTCGAGCTGTACAACCCCGAACGCTCGCGTCAGCTCAGGCGCATGCGTAACAAGCTTGGTAGCCACGGCGTCGATTTGGCGGAGACGGTGGATGATGCGGTGATCGGATTTGCGGCGCTGCAAAAGGGCAAGCCGGCCGAAGAAGTGTGGCGTTTGATTCGGGCCCAGGTGTTTCGCTCTACTGCAGAGCATGAAGTCGGTCACACCGTTGGCTTGCGTCACAACTTTGCCGGCTCGATCGATGCGATGAACTATCCCAAGACCTATTGGGATTTGCGCACCGCCAACGGCCACAAGCCGCAGCCGCGCTATCTTGATCCGGAGTCACCAGCGGAGCAGCAGGGAGTCAAGACTCCGCTCGGTTTGCAGGCCGGAATCTCTGAGTTTCAGACCTCGTCGATCATGGACTATGGCGCCAAGTTCAACAGCGACATCAATGGCATTGGTCGCTACGACCGCGCGGCGTTGAAATTTGGTTACGGACAATTGGTCGAAGTGTTCAACCAGGTCAAAGATCCGTACCGCTTGGGCGTGCTGCAGGCGACCGCGACCTGGGGATTGGCCCAGCCACTGACGCTCGATTGCAAAGGCAACGACTACATCAGCGTGCACTACACGACGATGCCGGAATTGGTCGACCTGGAAGATCGCCAGAATGTCGAATTCTCGAAGATCACGATGGCGGATTCCTCCAAGAGTTGCGCTTATCCCGACAAAGTTGAGCAAGACGCGCAAAAACATTTTGTTGTCCCCTACAAATTCTGCTCGGACGAGTTCGAGGGCGCAGCGGTTGATTGCAACACCTTCGATCGTGGCGCCGACGTCTACGAGATTGCGCAAAATGCTATTTCCACCTATCGCAACTATTATCTCTTCAACAATTTCGCGCGGGATCGACGTGGCTGGAATCCGAATGACTACATCGACCGCATTCAGAGTCGTTACCTCGACGTGCTCCATACCCAGATGCAGTTCTACGTTCTGTTTCGTGCCGACTACGCCGATACGATTCCCGACGATGGCAAGAGCGGAAATTTCTGGCGCTCGCCGACCGGCTGGGGGCCTTACACCGCTGCGGTGACCTCAGGATTCAATCTACTCGGCGAGATCTTGACCGAGCCGGTGCCTGGCCCTTACTACAAGTACTTGCAGCCGAGTCCGACTGGTGAGCCAAGGTATTTCTACCAGCAGAACGACTACGGAACTGGCAACGCCGCATTCACGCTCAATGTTCCCGCTGGGCGCTATTTCACCACCGAGTGGGACTACGACTCGGGTTACTACTGGTATGAGCACATCAAGTACATCGGCAGCTTTCACGACAAGGTGCTGGCGATGTTAAACCTCGCCGATCCGGAGACTTGGTTCCTCGGCAAAGATACTGCCACCGACGTGCGTCAGTACGCAATCAACTATTACCGCCTGTTTGGCCAGCAGATGATCGAAACCTGGGCGGCGGCGCTTACCGACCACTGGGATCGGGTGGCGCCGGTGTGGGATGGCACTGCGCTTAAGCCGCGGCCGATGTCCGACATGATGAACGCTCCCAAGGACGGGGCGATTCCTATCGATCCGCAGATCGGTTTTTCAGTTCAGCTGTTTGCCGGTGTCTTTGGCATAACGCTGATTCCAGGTACCTATGATCCGACCTTCTTCGACTCGTCGCGGATTTGGCTGCTTGGGAACGGACACCAGATTTTGGTATCGAAGCCGACCGTGACATTCACCGATCCCGACAGCGGCAAGATCTATGAAGCGCTGACTTTGAAAGAGAAAGGCGTGGAAACTGGTATCGGCGCGCGCATGATCGCACGGGCCAATGAGCTCTTGGATCTAGTCGACAAAACCGATCCAGCGACGCTCGCCAATCTGCGCGCCTACGTGCAGCTGCTTGACACCATGCGCTCCGTTTCAGAAATCGATTAAGACGTCACCGCACCGACGATAGAACAATAAGACTTAGTCTGATTTCTTGCCGATGTGCTGGATCATCGTTTCGGCCGCGCTGTATGGATCGAGCGTGCGGCGAGCCACCGCTTCGAGCAAATCTAAATGGGCGCGAAGTTCTCCGTCGGTGAGTCGGCGAAATTTGTCGAGCACCAGTTCGCGCACCGTCACCTCGGCACGCTTGCGTGAGCGAGCGGCGCTGTCGTCGGAGTTGCGAGCACGAAAGCGCTCGATCGCGTTTGCGAGTTCGTCGATGCCTTTGCCGGTGGTGGCGACGGTGCGCACGATCTCGACCGGAGCGGAGTCGTGACCGCGCAGTTCAAGCATCGACACCAAGTCGCGCACGGTGCGATCGGCGCCTTCGCGATCGGATTTGTTGACCACCAAGATATCGGCGATTTCCAAAATGCCGGCTTTGATCGCTTGTATGTCGTCGCCGAGCCCAGGCACGGTGACGACGATCGAAGCGTCGACCTGCGAGACCACCTCGACTTCGTCCTGGCCGACTCCGACGGTCTCGATAATCACCACGTCGAATCCCATCGCGTCGAGCACCGAAGCTACATCGCTGGTGGAGCGCGACAAGCCGCCCAAATGGCCGCGGGTGGCCAGCGAACGAATAAATACCCCGGAATCGGTGGCGTGGCGCTGCATGCGAATGCGGTCGCCCAAGATGGCACCACCGGAAAACGGACTCGAGGGATCGACAGCGACAACACCCACTCGCTTTTGCTGTGCGCGATAGAGTGAAATCAGCGCATCCACGACGGTGGATTTTCCAGCGCCCGGATTTCCGGTGACACCAAGCAAGAACGCGCGGCCGGTGTGCGGATAGATCCGCTTCATCACCTCAATCGCGCTCGGGCAGACGTCGTCTAGATCGCGCATCAGCCGAGCCGCAATGCGAACATTGCCCTTGAGTACTGCGTCGGCGGTTTTCTGTGGGTCAGACATGCGCACTGCCAAAATCTCGCTCGAGGAATTTGCAATCGCGCAGGGCTCTTTCAACCGGCACCTCGCGGGTGTAGCCAGCGCCACCAAAAATCTGCAGCGCCTGGTCGCAGGTTGCAATCGCGGCGCGAATCGAAAACTGTTTGGCCATGGTTGCTGTTGTCTCTGTTTCGCTGATTGCCGCGCGCGCAATCATCAGCTCAGCCGCATCGAGCCGAGTCGCCCCGTCGGCGAGCATGAACTGAATCGCCTGATTGTCAGCGAGGGCGCGACCAAATTGTTGCCGCTCTTTCGCATAGTTTGTTGCCGCTTGTAGCGCCATGCGCGCACGACCGAGCGCAATCGCCGCGCAAGCAACCTGAAAACGGGCCGATTGGTTTGCCGGCGAAACATCCGCAGCGCGACAGCCCAGGCGATCACTGGAACGATTTGTTTTTTCGTCGGCGAAATTGTGGACCGCGATAACGAACGCAAAAGACCCCGAACCGAATCCGAGCTCTTGCAAGACCACGACCGCGTCGGCAAACGACAATCCGCTCTCAGTGCAAAGACCATACAGACCAAGCTCGTCGCCAAGGTGGGGCAGGGGACCGCTACTTTCATCCCAGCCGCGATCCTGCGGCGCGATGGTGTTCGCGACAAACTCGCGCACCGTCTGGCGCAAGATCTGTTGCGATTCGGTATCAGTGAACGAAATCATTCTTTTTTTTGGCTGCTGGTTTGAATGCGAGAGGAAAAACGATCTGATCGCCAACGCTGCCTCCGAGCGCGGTGAGGTCCCATTTCTGAATTGCCGCGACTAGACAAACACCGAGTTTGCCGCCGCCGGATTGATCTTTGAGCACTTCCGGCTTGACCGCGGTGCCATGTTCACCGACGAATACCCGCATCAGCATCTCGCCCTGCGCTCGCGTTTGGGTGGACCGGACACAGCCAAACACATCCGATTGATGCGCGTGCAAGAGATCCTGCAAACTTTTTCCCATCGCCGC
>JAHFDU010000052.1:9878-15628 GCA_023248835.1 Myxococcales bacterium
TCGCCGCATCGTCGTCTTCAGCCCGAGCACTCAGCGCGGTCGCCAACACCAGCACGCAGCCGACGAATCGACCGCGTCTCAGCCTCTCGACTCTCGACTCTCGACTCTTGACTCTCTTCACTTCCGTACTTCTTTCTCGACCCAGTCGATGATTTCTTGCGTGGTCGCTCCCGGTCGGAAGATCGTCGCCACGCCGGCTTTCTTGAGCTCTTCGACGTCGTCATCCGGCACGATGCCGCCACCGAAAACCACAATGTCGCCGCCACCGTGTTTCCGCAGCGCTTCGAGCACCGCCGGAAAAAGTGTCATGTGCGCGCCCGACATGATCGATAGGCCGACCGCGTCGACGGCTTCTTGTACCGCGGCGACGGCGATCATCTCGGGCGTCTGGTGAAGTCCGGTGTAGACCACCTCATAGCCGGCGTCGCTGAGAGCGCGCGCCACCACCTTGGCGCCGCGATCGTGTCCGTCGAGCCCAGGCTTGGCCACCAAAATTCGGAGTCTTCGTTTTTCACTCATGTTCACCTTGAGAGCGCACGGCCAATGACGATGCGCTGAATTTCGCTGGTCCCTTCATAGATGCGAGTGACCCGCGCGTCTCGATAATAGCGATGAAGAGCGGCGTTGTCTTGGTTGCCGGCGATCGTGAGCGCCGCGCTCACCGCCCGTCCCGCGGCTTCGGAGGCGAAGAGTTTTGCCATCGAGGCTTGGCGAGAAAATGGTTGCGCGGTTTCTTTCAACGAAGCGGCTCGCCAAACCAGCAGTCGTGCGGCGTCGAGTTCCATCGACATGTCAGCGAGGGCAAATTGATGGTGTTGTGAAAGTTCACTGCGCGTTTTGGACGCCGACAACGATTCTTCGAACGCAGCGCGACCGATGCCGAGCGTCTGCGCGCCAATGCCAATGCGGCCGCCGTCGAGCGCAGCGAGCGCCACTTTGAGCCCATCGCCGACATTGCCGAGCAGCGCCTGGTCTTCGATCTCGCACCCGTCGAATGAGAGAGGCACCGTGCTTGATCCGCGCAAGCCCATTTTGTCTTCCGGTTTGCCCACCGACAGGCCTCGGGTGTCGCGACCGACCACGAAAGTGGAGATTGATTTGCCGCCTGCGCCCTGGTCGGTCCTGGCCCAGACGATGAGCAGCCGAGCGCGATCGCCGGAGGTGATCCACTGCTTGGTGCCGTCGAGGCGCCAACCGTTTTTCGTCTTGGTCGCCAAGGTGCGCATCGAGGCTGGGTCGCTGCCAGCCTGCGGCTCGGACAGCGCGAAAGCTCCCGCCACCGCGCGCCCCGAGGTCAGCTCTGGCACCCAGCGGCGCTTCTGATCTTCACTGCCAAAACGGCAGATCACTTCGCCGACCATGTTGGTGACCGCCATGGTCACCGCCACCGACGCATCGGCGCGCGCGATCTCTTCCATACACGCAGCGTACGCGACCACGCCCGCTTCCGATCCACCGAGCACGCTTGGAATATTGATGCCGAGCAGCTTGAGATCGGCAAGTGCGGCCATTTCTTCGACGGGAAAGCGGCTGGTTCGATCGCGTTCGGCGGCTCGTCCCGCGAGCACTTCATTGGCAAAAGTGCGAGCGCGGATTTGCAGCTGGCCCTGCGCTGAATTCAGATCGAATTGCATGTTAGCGCGAGATTTTGGTCGACGCTTTGGCGATCTGTCCGAGTGGGTCGGCAAACCGCCAGGCGCTGGTCTTTTCCAAAAGGCAGCTGGCAAACTTTTCGTCGACTGGCGCCGGCGCTGAAAATCCAGCCGAGATCACTTTGCCGCCGGGCGCGACGTAGACGGTCAGCGTCACTTCGTCTGGGGCCGGGGCGCGATGCCGACACCAGACAAAATCTTTCTGCCGATCGGTTCGAGAAGTTTTCAGTTCGGCGTCGCTAAAGTTGCGAACTTTTGCTTGCCCACGAAAGTGGATGGGATAGCTGAGTTCGACGCTGCCATCGTGCGGAGTCGGGAAAGTGATGCTGCGCGCGATCTCGAGCACGCAGCGCTCAACCGAGTGACTACCGACGGTGGAGGAGGCGACAAACGCTTGGGTGAGCTTGCCTGCCGCATCGATGTGCAGACGCAACACCAGACGTCCGCCGAGGTAAGAAAACTTGTCGTGCTCATCTTGATAGCAATGCTCGATCGCCGACCAGCGCTCGAGAAATCGCGCTTCGACGGCTTCGAGTGAAATGGTCCCGGTGGTTCCTTCGACGCGCATCTCGTCGTCGGCCGCGCCAAGTAATGGCAGCGCCAGCGCGATGATCCAAAGTCGTTTCAAAATTGTGCTCCGATGTGAACTTTTCGGACGTAGGGTGAACTGACGCTGACTTCGGGAAATTCCCAGCCTTGCACTTCTTTCACCACGCAGGCCTCAAATTCAGCTGCGTTGAACGTCGACTCGAGGATTTTCACATCTGCTGGCTTGCCGGTGGTGGTGACGGTCAAACCGACGGTGACGTCGCCTTCGAGTTTGCGATTGTGGGTTTTTTCATACTCATCATTCCAGCAGCGCTGCAGCGTCGCTACCTTGCGATGAAACAGCATCTCGATCGCTTCGGCTTGCTCTGCGGGCAGCGTACCGCTCTTGTCGGCTTCGCTCACCTGCGTCTGCGCCGTTTGTGGATCGCTTCTGGTTTGTGCTTTCTCCGTCGCACAGCCAAAACAAAGTGTGCATGCGAGAATGATTTTTTTTGCCATCGTCACTCCTTGAGCAGACTCGCAGCGATCACCAAGCGCTGAATTTCGCTGGTGCCCTCGTAAATCTCGGTAATCTTGGCGTCGCGATAGTGGCGCTCGACTGGAAAATCCTCGACGTAGCCGTTGCCGCCAAAGATCTGGACCGCCTCTTTGGCGGCACGGTTGGCGACTTCAGAAGCAAATAGCTTGGCCATCGCCGATTCTTTCGAATGGCGCGCGCCGCCGTCTTTGAGTGCGGCAGCCCGCCAAGTCAGCAGACGAGCGGCGTCGAGCTCGGTGGCCATGTCGGCAAGTTTGAATTGGATTGCTTGATGCTCAATGATCGCTTTGCCAAACGTTTTGCGATCGCGTGCATAAGCGAGCGCGTCTTCTAAAGCCGCGCGGGCGATGCCGAGCGCCTGCGCGGCGATGCCGATGCGGCCGCCGTCGAGCGTTGACATCGCGACTTTGAAACCGCCACCAACTTCACCGAGTAAATGGCTCTTGTGCAGCCGCACCTCGTCGAGAAAAATTTGGCACGATTGCGACCCGCGAATGCCGAGCTTCTTGTCGGGCGGGCCGCAGCGCACCCCTTTTTGGTCCATCGGCAAAATGAACGCGGTGATGCCTTTGTGGCCTTTGGCACGATCGTTCATGGTGAATAAAACGCAGGTATCTGCGACCGGCCCGTTGGTAATCCAGTTCTTGACCCCGGAAATCACCCAGTCATCGCCGTCGGGGCGGGCCGTGGTTTTCTGTGCTGCGGCATCGGATCCCGCTTCCGGTTCCGAAAGCCCGAAGCAGCCGAGTTTTTTTCCCGACGCGAGCGGCGTCAGCCATTTCTGTTTCTGCTCTTCGCTGCCAAATTTCAAAATCGGATCGCAAACCAGGGAATTGTTGACGCTCATGATGACGCCAGTGGAGGCACAGGCGCGCGAAATCTCCTCGAGTGCAATGGCGTAGGAGATGGCATCGAGTCCACCGCCGCCGTACTGTTCCGGCACCGCAATTCCCATCATCCCGAGCTCGGCCAGCCGCGCCACCAACTCTTTGGGGTGTCGATGGGCCCGGTCGATTTCTGCAGCGCGCGGCAGAACTTCGTTCTTGGCAAAATCCGCCGCGGTTTTTTGCACCAGCTGCTGCTCGTCCGAAAGAGTGAGATCCATCAACGCCCCTCGTAGTTGGGCGCGCGCTTTTGCAAAAAAGCCTGCATGCCCTCTTTTTGATCTTTGGAAGAGAACAGGCGCGAGAATAGTTCAGCCTCGAGCTCGCAGCCGGCATGGATGTCGAGCGTCTCGGTGCGGCGCACCGCGCGCTTGGAGGCGGCTACTGCAAGCGGCGGCAGCGCGGCAATTTTTTCTGCGGTCGCGCGCACTTTGCTCATCAGTTCGGCGGCGGGAAAAACTTTATTGACCAGACCCATCTGCTTGGCCTCCTCGGCAGAGATGGTGTCGCCGGTGAGAATCAGCTCCATCGCGCGAGCAAAACCGACGCGTCGAGGCAATCGCTGCGTGCCACCAAATCCGCAGATGACGCCAAGCTTGACTTCGGGTTGGCCGAGCTTGGCGGTATCGGCGGCGTAAATGAAATCGCAGGCGAGCGCGAGTTCTAGGCCGCCGCCGAAAGCAAAACCGTTAACCGCTGCAATGATTGGCTTGGACATGGCTTCCATAAAATCGCCAACGCGATGGCCGATCGCAGTAAAATGACGCGCCTCGATGGTTCCAAGTTCGACCATTTGCGCGATGTCGGCGCCGGCGACGAACGCTTTTTCGCCAGCCCCAGTGACGATGACCACCCGAATCGCGGCGGCGCTTTCTGCCTCCTCGAGGGCGCGTCCGATCTCTTGCAACGTCTGTGCATTAAGCGCATTGAGCGCTTTTTCGCGCGCGACGGTGATGGTGGCGACGGCGCCGCTCTGCTCGTAACGAATGTTCTCGTATGCCATGTCGGTGGCTCCTAATATTTGTAAAATCCACGCCCACTTTTTCGACCGAGCCAGCCCGCCGCCACATATTGGCGGAGCAGTGGCGCGGGCCGGTACTTGTCGTCGCCAAGTTCGTCGTGCAGCACTTCGGAAATCGCCAAGCAGGTGTCGAGGCCAATCAGGTCGGCGAGTTCAAACGGCCCCATCGGATGATTGAGCCCGAGCTTGCAACCCGAATCGATGTCTTCGATCGATCCGAGCGATTCTTGTAGCGCGAAACAGGCTTCGTTCAGAAATGGAATCAGCAGGCGATTGACGATGAAGCCGGGAATGTCTTTGGCGGTGACGATCTTTTTGCCGAAGCGCTCGCCGAGCGCAACGATCGATTGATAGGTGGCGTCGTCGGTGGCAAGTCCGCGCACGACTTCGACCAATTTCATCACCGGCACCGGATTCATAAAATGCATGCCGATAACTTTTCCAGGGCGTTTGGTTTGCGCGCCAAGCAGGGTGATAGAAATCGATGAAGTATTTGATGCCAAGATCGCGTCAGGACTAGTGGCGCGATCGAGGTCGGAGAAAATCTTTTTCTTGAGCTCCTGATTTTCGGTCGCTGCCTCGACCACTAGATCGCAAGTGCCTAGTGACCCATAGCCGCCGGCGGGCGTGATGTTGCTGAGAATTTTTGTCCGCTCGCTCTCCGGCAGTTTTCCCTTCTGCACCAATTTCTCTAGAGAGCTGGCGATCTTGGCGCGCCCCTTTTCCGCCATCTCCAACTGGGCGTCGACCAGCACCACTTTGATGCCGGCCTGCGCTGCCACCTGCGCAATGCCGCCGCCCATCTGTCCGGCGCCGATCACTCCCAAAGTCTCGATGCTCATGCGCGCTCCACTATCAATGCCACTGCTTCGCCGCCGCCGATGCAGAGCGACGCCAAACCGCGCTTGGCGTTGCGGCCGGCCATGGCGTAGAGCAGGGTGGTCAGGATGCGTGCCCCCGAGGCGCCGATCGGATGACCGAGCGCCACCGCGCCGCCGTAAATGTTGACCCGTGCTGGATCGAGTCCGAGTAGCTGATTGTTAGCGAGTGCGACGACGGCGAATGCTTCGTTGATTTCGTACAGATCGATGTCGTCTTTTTTCAGT
>JAHFDU010000375.1 GCA_023248835.1 Myxococcales bacterium
CGTCGAGAATCAGCTCCCAAAAGGCGAATAGAATCAAAAATCTGGTTTGCCAAAAAAGTGCAAGAAGGAATTCTCCTCTGATCCGAACTGTCGGCTGTCAGCTGTCGGCTGTTGGCCGCACATTCTTAAAGCGGAGTTATGGTGAATACGGGCGCGCCAGAATCGCCACCGATAACTGACGCAGCACGCGATTTGTCTGCTACAATTGCTGGCGCAGCTCATGGGTGTCTCTGTCGAAGCCAAGCATCGAGCAAGCGACGCCAAAGCGGCGTTGCGACGCATCGAGGGTGCGGTGGCCCAGGTGATCCAGGGCAAACCGGAGGCGATTCGGCTTGCGGTCACCACCTTTGCCGCCGGCGGCCACTTGCTCATCGAAGATGTGCCCGGCGTCGGTAAAACCACCTTGGCCCGCGCGCTCGCCAAGGCGGTCGGTGGCAGCTTCCGGCGTATTCAATTTACCAGCGACCTGTTGCCGTCGGACATCCTCGGATCGAACGTATTCAACCAGCGCACCGGCGCATTCGAGTTTCGGCCCGGCCCGATCTTCGCCAATCTGGTGCTGGCCGACGAGATCAACCGCACCACCCCGCGCACGCAATCGGCGCTGCTCGAAGCGATGAGCGAACGCAAAATTTCGATCGACGGGGAGAGCCACGAACTCGGCTCGCCGTTCATGGTGATTGCGACGCAAAATCCGATCGAACACTTTGGCACCTATCCGCTGCCAGAGTCGCAAATGGATCGGTTCCTGTTGCGTATCCGCCTCGGCTATCCCGCTCCGCAAGACGAGCGACGGGTCGTGCTCGCCGATCCATTCGAGGACGTTGCCGATGAAATCGAACCCGTGCTCGATGCAGTCGACCTGAAAGCGATTCTGCTCGCCGTCAAACGCGTCCGCGTTGAAGAGTCACTCTTTGGTTACGCCGAGCAGGTCGTCGGCGAAACCCGCCAATCGAACCTTCTGCAGCTCGGCGTTTCGCCGCGCGGCTTTCAAGCTTGGCTGCGCGCCGCCAAGGCCTACGCCCAAGTATCGGGGCGGGATTTCTTGGTGCCGGACGATCTTAAGGAAACCGCGCTGTCGGCACTCAGTCACCGCGTCGTTCCCACCGGCGGCGGCGATTTCGACGGGCACACGCAAAGAGAGAGCGAACGCGTAATTGCCTATCTGCTCGAGCGCGTCCCGGTACCGATGTAGGGCATGGACCGTGTTCATGCTGACCCTTCGACGAGCTCAGGGCGAGCGGGCGGGCGCAAGATGAACGGCTGGTTGCGCCGGGTTGCAAACTGGCTGTCGCCACCGCGACGTCTGCGTTTCACGCGAGAGGGAAAATACTTTATCGGTCTGAGCTTCGGAGTGGGCTTCGCCGCCATCAACACCGGCAACAATCTTTTCTATCTGCTGCTCGGCATGATGCTGTCGCTGATCATCGCCTCTGGTGTTCTCTCGGAATTTTCCCTGCGCAGCCTGCATTGTGTACGCGATCCGCCAGCGCAGCTCTACGCGCAGCGCCTTTTCTTGATGGGCGTCGCGCTTGGCAACAACAAGTCACAACTGGCTTCGTTCAGCATTGAAGTCGAAGACATGCTGGGCGATCGCATGCTCGAAAAGAAATGTTTTTTTCTCAAGCTTCCCGCTGGTCGCACTCAAAAGACCGCGTATCGGCACAGCTTCACTCGACGCGGGCGCTATCACTTTTCGGGTTTTCGCGTCTCGACCAAATTTCCATTTGGGCTGTTTCGCAAATCGCGCTTTGTCGAATGCGAGTCTCACGTTTTGGTGTTTCCCGAAGTGCAACCAGTACCGCAGCATGTGCCGACGCTGTCGAGCTTTGGCGGCGAGGGGCTCACCGGCCCACGCGCCCGGCGCGGCGATTTTTTTGGCATGCGAGAATTTCGCGACGGCGACGATCCTCGCGATGTGCACTGGCGAACGTCGGCGCGTCTCGGGCGCCAGATGGTGCGCGAGTTTGAAGAGGAAGCGGCGGAACGGATTTCGATTTTCCTCGACAACGGATTGCCAGGTGGCGTCGATTGTCGCGACTCCGCTGCCCGCGACGGACTTGAACGAGTGGTGAGTTTGGCAGCATCGCTGGCAGTCGACTGCCTCGAGCGCGGTTACGCCGTGCGCCTCACCACACGGGGCCAATCGGTGCCCTTCATCACTCGACCTGCCGACGCCGAGATTCTCTTGACCATGCTGGCGCTGCTCGATCCGGTCGACGAATCGGTGCCGTTTGCGGCGCCGCCCGAGCGCGCGCTGGCACCGATCTTCGTCGTGCGGCGTGGCGCTCGGGCGCCGGTGCACGGCCGTCTGGTGGAAGCGTGATTTTCTCCCGACTTCACAAGACGACTATCTATTTGATGATGGCAGCGGCACTTGCCACCGTCGCGTTGTCGCACGAGTTGTCGGCCCCGATCCTGCTCATCTTCGTCGCCGGCGCCGCGCCTTCCTATTTTTTTGACGCCAACCGCATCGCCTGGATGAAGGCCCGCGGTTGGTCCATCGGCTGGAACATAGTCACCATCGCCGGTTTCCTCGCGATGTTGGGTTGGGCGCTGCAAAATTCGGTGATTGGCGCCGGCATTCGCTTCCTCTCGCTCTTGCTGGTCAACAAGCTATGGAATCGCAAAAATTCGCGCGACTACCTGCAAGCCTACGTGATCTCTTTTCTGATGCTGATCGCGGCGGCGGCAATCTCTAGTGAGCTCAGCTACGGGCTATGCTTTTTTGCGTATGTCATTTTTGCTACCTGGTCGTTGACGCTTTTTCATCTCCGCCGCGAGATGGAAGAAAACTATCTCATCAAGCATTCCGAAGATGCGCGGTCGGAGCGGGTCGAAGTTGAACGTATTTTGAATTCGCGGCGCATCGTCGGTGCGTCATTCCTACTCGGATCAGGCGTGGTGTCGCTCGCTGTCTTCGCCGTCGCCACGCTCACCTTCTTCCTTGTCCCCCGCTTCGGATTTGGCCTTTTCAGCTCGCACGGCAGGCATTCAATCGCCACCGTCGGTTTTTCCGATCAAATTGAGCTCGGTAACTACGGCCTGATCAAAAACAACACTCAGGTGGTGATGCGAGTTGAATTGGATGAGGCCAAGCCAGCCGTTCCCGATCGCCCGCTCAGGCTGCGCGCGATCGCCTTCGATCACTATGAGCAGGGCAAATGGTCGCGCACGCCGGTGCGCGCGCAACCGCTGCGGCGCCAGGGCAAGCTGTGGTTCGTTGCGCCACCCTCGCGCGCGCTTTCGCTCGCCGAGCGTGAAGCCATGTTGCGCGGTGCGACAAGGCAGCGATTTTTTGTCGAGCCGCTCGAAACCCCGCTGGTGTTCGCCACGTCGCGCCCGGTGGCATTTGAGATGCAAGCAGCGACGCCGGATCGGGTGATTGAACTCGAGCGGCGCGACGACGCTTTTGCGGTCGTCGAACGCCGTTTCGACAGTCGCGGCCATTTTGGTGTGGTCGAGCACCGCGGCCCTTTGCAATACACCGCCTATTCGGTCGACGAAGAGCGGGCTGAAAGTACGCCGGCGATCGAGGCTGCCGGCGATTTGCAAATTCCCGACCACTTCCCCGAACGTATCGCTCAACTGGCGCGCACCATTACTGCAAACGCCGACTCGCCGCGCGAAAAAGCCCACGCCATCGAGCAATATCTGCAGAGCCACTATCGCTATACGCTCGACCTCAAACGCGATGAAAAGTTTGAACCGCTCGACGATTTTCTGTTTGTCGAGCAGGCCGGCCACTGCGAATATTTTGCTTCGGCGATGGCGATGATGCTGCGCACCGTCGGTGTGCCGGCTCGCTCGGTCAACGGCTTTTTTGGCGGCGAGTGGAATTCCTTCGGCCAATATTGGCAAGTGCGGCAAAGCGACGCTCAC
>JAHFDU010000053.1 GCA_023248835.1 Myxococcales bacterium
TTCTTGACCATTCCCAATCTCAGCGGGATCGAGGTTGAAGAGGCGTATTTGACCACGACCAGCCTGCCTGCCAACTTGCAAGTGAAGGCTGGAATTTTTCGCGCCGGGCTGGGGCGACAAAACCCGCAGCATTTGCATTTGCAGGATTTCACCCGACGGCCCGCTCTCAATGCGCTATTTCTCGGCAGCGATGGCTTGCGCGCGCCGGGACTGGAGCTGAATTGGTTGGTGCCAAAAATTCCTTTCTACTTGTTGCTCTCGGCCTCGGCGTTTTCGGTCGATCCCAGCGACGCCAATTCTCCGCTTGCGACGTTTGGTGGTGGCGCCCGTTATGACTTTGCTTACGTCGGCAGCGCCAAAAGTTTTTTTCCGCTTAGTGAGGCGACTTCGCTTTCGCTTGGGCTCAATTTCGCCAAGGGAAAGACGTCGCAGCAGCAGAACCAGCCGAATATCACGTCGGCGTCGCCCTGTTTTAGCGCGCTGTTTTCGCCGGTGCAGGCGTTGTGGTTCAATACGATGTGCGATGGCTTTGACAGCTACCTCTACGGGGCCGATGTCTATCTCAAGTGGAAGCCGGCGAACACCGCGAAGGGCTACGCCCAGCTCGCTTGGCAGAGCGAATTCTTTTTGCGCCACGTTCCAGGGCTGGTGATTGCGCCGCGTCGCGACGGAGAACTCGAAGGCGGCCTTTATTCTCAGCTGGTGCTCCAAGCTTCTCGTCGCTGGTTCATCGCTGGCCGCGGCGAAGTGCTCGGTCTCCCGTCCGGCGCAAGCGTTTTGCGCGAATACGCCGGAGCGCTCAGCGTAACTTTAGTCCTGTCGGATTTTGCCCGTCTGCGGGCCTACGGCGAGGCACGCTTTCCGCGCGGCCAAGCGGTGAACGGCGCCGCGTTCTTACAACTCGAGGCGGCGATCGGGGCGCACCGAGCGCATCTGTTTTAAGATAGGAAAAAAGGAAATGAGACTCGTCATCCCCCTGTTGCTCGTGCTACTCGGAGAGTCGGCTGCGAGCGCCAAATTGCAAGTGGTGACCAGCATTGAGACCTTCGCCGATCTGGCGCGCAAGATCGGCAAGGACAACGTCGAAGTCCGCTCGCTTTCGCGCGGTTATATGGATCCGCACTTTGTCGAGCCGAAACCGAACTTGGTGTTGCTGCTCAATCACGCCGACTTGCTGGTCTACGTCGGGCTCGAGCTCGAGATTGGTTGGCTGCCGCCGCTGGTGCTAGGAGCGCGCAATCAGAGAATCCAACTCGGCGCACCCGGAAATCTCGACGCCTCGACCGGCATTCCGCTTCTCGATGTGCCGATGGAGCGAGTCGATCGATCGATGGGTGATATCCATCCACAGGGAAATCCGCACTACTGGCTGCCGCCCGATAACGCTGCGATCGTGGCGCGTGAAATCGCCGATCGGCTAAAAGCCCTCGATCAGACCAACGCCGCCAATTACGAGGCCAATCTCAAAGCGTTTGAGAGCGAGCTAGCCCGTCGACGGAAACAGTGGGAGATGGCGGTGGCGACGCTGCGGGGCGCCAAGGTGGTGACCTATCACAAAAGTTGGTCCTATCTTTCGCGCTGGCTCGGGTTTGAGGAGATCGGATATGTCGAGCCGAAACCTGGAATTCCGCCGGCACCGTCGCACATTGCGCAACTCATTGGCCAGATGCGCAAACAGCAAGTTCGTCTCGTCCTGATGGAATCGTTCTATCCGCGCAGCACGGCTGAGCTGGTGGCACAAAAAGCGAGTGCTCATTTGGTGGTGCTGCCGAGCGACGTCGGCGCGCAGCCAACGGTGAACGATTACTTTTCACTACTCGGCAGTGTGACCGAGCTGCTCGTGCAAGCGAAATAATTTCAATTCGGTAGCGTGGCGTTGCCGAACCAGAAGAGGTGGAGTTGCCGGGTCGGACCCTGTCGGGCGTAACCGACCAGTCCCTCGAGAAAATTCCATTCGACGTCACCGGCATGCGGACGGCCAAAATCGGTCAGTGGAAAAAAGTTTACATACCAACTACCGGCTTCGCGGCCGGCGCCTTTGCGCACATAGAGATTGAGCGCCAGCGCGCGCTCGCCGTCTTCCCGTTTCCAGTAAGAAAACAGCGGCGCCGCAACAAAAGTGCGTGAGTCGCCGCGCTGAAAATCCCACACCAACGGCGCCACGATGGTGGTGCGGTGCTCGTCATGCCCAAGATGCCAAACCACCGGGAATCCGACGTAGTCAATGTGGCCGTCTTTGTTGCGCCGGCCCCACGACAAGAGCGGTGGCAGGACTACGCTGTCAGTGTGCGCAACCATGTCGGTCTGACGAATCGCGAAAGGCAGAAGGCCAGTGGTACGCCCTTCGCCGAAACGCTGCACGTCGAAGAACAGTGGCAACCCAACAATTGCAGTGCTCTCGACTGAATGGTAGCGCCAAATCAGCGGCGTAAACGCTTGCAACTCGTGCCCCTCTTCGTCGCGGCCGTCGAAGTACAGGGGTGCGGCCAGATCGATGCGCGATGAAGAATGAAGATTACGCATGCGGTAATAGAACGGAAAAACTGCCGTCGAGGAGTAGTCGTAGTCGCGGCGCAGATAGAATGGGCCGATCGCCAAACGCTTTCCAGAGCTGTAGGTTGAATAGCCGCCGAGCGGCGTCGCCAACGTGCTGCCGTCGGGTCGCTTGGAGGCGTAGAAAAGCGGCAACACTGTAGCGGCAAATCCGTCGTCGCTGGTCTTGCCGAACACCAAGGGCGCCAGGCCGAACAATTGCTTGTCTTTTTCGTGACCCCAATAGGCCGGGCCAAGCACGTTGAGATCGGCGTCGCGCGCACGATCTTCGTAGCGATAAAAAATCGGTGAGATCACTCGGCTGACGTCATCGCGTCGCCAGGCCGCGACGAGTGGAAATAGGCCGGCGGTGTAGCCGTGTTGATCGCGTTTTCCAAAGAGTGGACCGGCGACAAGAGTCTCGCTCTTGTTGACCCGATCGCGCTCTGCATAAAACAATGGTGTAGCCAGCCACCAATCGTCGTGACCGTCAGCGCCGTGATGGCCCGCGACAAACAACGGCGGCAGCCCGAGCGAAACATTGCCGCTCTGTTCGCGGCGGTGCCAAATGGGTCCCACCACCAGCGTGCGCGCGGTTTCGGTTTGCGCGTAGCCGCCGAGCGGAAAAAACACATCCAGTTTTCTCGTCGGAGAACGCAAGCGCAAATAAAACGGTGGCACCAGGGTGTCGGTTTCGTCATCGTGCGTCGCTCGCCAAAAGAATGGGATTTGCGCGGTCAAGTTGTAGTTGGGCGAGCGATGGACCAACACCAGCGGAAATAGGAGATCCGTGCGCGCGCCCGTCGCATCGTCGACTTTCTGGATGTAGGGCGGAACGATCAGGGTGCTGCCAGTCTTGGTGCGAATGCGCAGAATGTTGTTGTCCGCGCCTGCAGACAGTGAGAACAGCAACAGCAGCAGGACTGAAAGCTCGCGCGTCATCGTATCGAAGGAACGTGCCCCATTTTCGGCCACAATGTCAATTCGCTCAATCGCTGAAGGTCCGTAGGACCATGGGCGGTCAGAGGGAGTTAGGCTGAGGGTCCGCAAGCGACTGCGCCCACCGACGTGAACTCTCAGATCGGTTTTTAGCCGCACGACGAAAGACACATTCAGCTCGAGCAGCAATCGAATGAAACTGACGCGGCGAAATCCGCGATCACACAAATAGATCAGCGTTGATTGATGAGCAGACTGACCGTCCCGTTCGCGATCCAGTTGGTGACCGCCAGATCCAGCTTGCCGTCGCCGTTGAAATCATCGGCTGCCAGTTGATAGGCGCTCGGACCGGCGGAATAGCTCAGCGGCGAAGGGCGAAAGGTCCCGTCTCCAACACCGAGCAGAACGGTGACTGTACCAGCGTTGTAATTGGAGGTGGCCAGGTCGAGCTTGCCATCGCCGTTTAAGTCCGCGGCCACGATTCCGAGCGGCCGTGCCCCTACTTCGTAGGAGGCCAGGTCGAACAGGGCGTCGCCGTGGCCGAGCATCACGGTTGCGCTATTGGCGCCGCTATTGGCAGTCGCGATGTCGGGATTGCCGTCGCTGTTGAAATCGGCAGAGAGCAAAGCCGCCGGATTGGACTGTACGTTGTAATGCCAGGGAAGATCCGGAAAACCACCGAAGCGCGATTGGATGTACTCGGTCACTGCGTTGCCATTGTACGAGCAGTGAAAGAAATCGACCTTCCCGTCTCGGTTGAGATCAGCCGATGCGATGTACCAGTTTCCACTCGACCCGGCAAACGACGTCGGTGTGCCCAGCGTGCCGTCGCCATTGCCGTAGAACAGACTGACGGTCGAAGCGGCGGCATTGGCGGTCGCTACATCGAGCAAGGTGTCGCCGTTCAAGTCGGCTACCACGACTCCAACCGGCTGCGATCCAGTCACAAAGCCGCCACCGACTCGATCAAAGGGCGTGCCCAAAAAATTGCCGTTGTTGAGATAGACCTCCACTCGATCCGCGCTATGTTCAGTGAAAACCAGATCGATGCGAGCATCATGATTGATGTCGCTTGCGGCCACGATCATCGGTGCGGCTCCGGTTGCAAATTGAATCGGCGCCGCAAAACTACCGCTGCCGTCTCCTAAAAGAATGGTCATGGTGTTGCTGGTGTAATTGGTCACTGCAACATCCACTTTGTGGTCTCGGTTGAAGTCCGCGCTGGCAATTCCGGTGGGCTGCACACCATTGGCAAGCGTCGCCACTGGCGACCGGAACAGCCCGACACAGATTCCAATGTCGCAAAAACCGCTCTGACAATCGAGCGGCAGCGAACATAGTTTGTTGTTGGCGCAACCTGAGCACGAGCCACCGCAATCGAGATCGCTCTCGCTGCCATTCTTGACTCCGTCGTTGCAGGCCGCTGCGCGACAAGTCGCCGCCGTGCACACGGAACTTTGACAGTCCGCGCCAATGGCGCAGCCCTTGCCAGTTGCGCATTTGGCACCACACGATCCGCCGCAATCGGCGTCGGTTTCACTGCCGTTCTTAACCCCGTCGCTGCACGTGGCTGCCAGACACAGTCCACCGCTACACGATCCGGTGTTGCAATCGGCGCCATTTTGGCAGTGCTTGCCGACGGCGCACTTGGTGCACGATCCGCCGCAGTCGCTGTCGCTCTCGTCCCCGTTCTGCAAAGTGTCGCTGCAACTCGGCGCCACGCAGGCGTTCATCGTGCAAATCAAATTTGTGCAATCATATCCGGTGCTGCAGTGCCTGCCAGTGCCGCAGCCGCCGCAAAGGCCGCCGCCGCAATCGGTGTCGGTCTCGCTGCCGTTTCTGATCGAGTCGGCGCAGGCCGCTGCTTGGCACACCAAAGCGGTACACACTCCCATCACGCAATCGCTACCGAGCACACACCTCTTGCCGGTCGCGCACTTGGCCACGCATGCGCCACCACAGTCGAGATCTGTCTCGCCGCCATTTTTGACACCGTCGCTGCAGTTTGCAACCGCGCACGCATTCATGGCGCAAACCCGGTCTTGGCAATCGCTTCCCGTGGTGCAGTGCTTTGCCGTTGCACAACCGGCACAGGCACCGCCGCAGTCCTGATCGCTCTCGCTGCCATTGACAACGCCGTCGTCGCAGGCGGGCGCGGTACACACGCTCAGGGTGCAAACCCGGCTTGCGCAATCGCCGGCTACGCTACAGCCTTGGCCGTCTACGCAGGCGGCGCAACTGCCGCCGCAGTCGCGATCGGTTTCGCTGCTGTTTCTGACCTCGTCGCTACAGGTTGGCGTCTGACACACGCTCGCAGCACACGATCCACTGGAACAGTCGGTTGCGACCGCGCAATGTCCACCGACCATACACTTTCGGGTGCAGCTGCCGCCGCAATCGACATCTGATTCATCGCCGTCCTGGAGGTCGTCGTTGCACGTCAACGAAAGGTCTGCGGCGGCATCGTTTCCTCCACCATCCGCAGGCCCGCCGCCCGGTGGTGCCAACAGTTGCGCGCAGCCAAGCAGCCCCAAGCCAGCGGCACAGAGAAGCACAAGAGTGGCTAAAGTCCGAGCACTCACAGCTTATTGATTTTACCATGTGTGTTAGCATCTTCATACTAGTATGACGCTATTGTGCGAAAATCGGGTGGTGATTGTCACCGGCGCTGGCCGCGGCATTGGCCGTAGCCATGCGCTCGAATTTGCGCACCAGGGTGCCAAAGTCGTGGTCAATGACCTCGGCGCCACCTTAGATGGACGCGACGCTTCCAATGGCCCTGCCCAAAGCGTCGTTGCAGAAATTTTGGCGCGCGGCGGCGACGCGATCGCCAATGGGGATGACGTCGCGGACTGGCGGGGCGCCGAGCGGATCATTCGCAGCGCGATCGACAAGTGGGGCCGGCTCGATGTGCTGGTCAACAACGCCGGTTTCGTTCGCGATCGCATGCTGGTGAGCTGCAGCGAAGAGGAGTGGGACGCGGTGATTCGCGTGCACCTAAAAGGCCACTTCTGCACCACTCGACACGCCGCCGCCTATTGGCGCGAACGCAGCAAGGCGGGTGATGCCGTCGATGCGCGCATCATCAACACCAGTTCGGGCGCCGGGCTGCTCGGCAGCGTCGGGCAGTCGGCCTACTCCGCGGCAAAAAGCGCGATTGCGACCTTGACTTTGGTCGAGGCGGCAGAGCTCGAACGATATGGCGTTACCGCCAACGCAATCGCGCCGGCCGCGCGCACGCGCATGACCGAAGCCGTTTTTGCCGAGATGATGACCCGCCCGGCGGCGGGCTTTGACGCGATGGATCCAGACAACATTTCGCCGCTGGTGGCGTGGCTCGGATCGAGCGAATCGCGCGGCGTCAGCGGACGTGTGTTCGAACTGCAAGGTGGCCTGATTCGCGTCGAAGACACCTGGCGCGGCGTCAGCGAAATCGATCGCCAAGCGCGCTGGAATCCAGCTGAGCTCGGCCCGGTGGTGCGAAAGTTACTGAACGAAGCGCCGATCGCCCGCAAACCCTATGGAGCCAGTTAGAAAGGGAGTACTCGCGATTTGCGATCGCGCGACTGCTTGGTTGGTACCTGCACAGACGGCAGTTCTTTCGAGGCCAGCCACTTCATCTAATCTTCCACGAAAGGGATGGATGCTCGGGCAGGGGCGCCCGGAAGTCGGCGTTGATTCGCACTTCGCGATTCTTTCCACCGCCGACAGCCGACAGCTGACAGCTGAGCAGCTGACAGTGGAGAAAAATCGCAAAATCGCGTTGACCCTCCCGTAAATTCGCTCTTGAAAGGCGGTACGAGGACAGGTGATTTCATGAATGAGTCCGAAACTGTAGGCTGTCGGCTGTGAGCTGTCGGCGGCGCTCGGACTTCCGGGCGCCCCTGGATGCTCGGGGCTCGAATTTCATATTTGTTCGCGGTTGAGGCAAGATGGTGAGGTGGACAGTATAGGCAATTTTGCCGGCAAGACAGTCATTGTCACTGGCGGAGCGCGGGGCATTGGCCGGGCCATCACCGATCGCTTTTTAGAATCGGGCGCGAATGTTTTGATCTGCGCGCGGCGCCCGCCCGATTCACCGAACGCTTCCGGTGGGCGTGAGGCGGTGTTTGTCGCAGCGGACGTTCGCGAGCATGACCAGATTCAAAAAGTGGTCACTTTTGCTTTGCAGAAGTGGGGACGGGTCGACGTGCTGGTCAACAATGCCGGCGGTTCGCCACCGGCCGACACAGCCACTGCGTCGCCGCGATTTTCGACCGCGATTATTCAACTTAATCTGATCGCGCCACTCTTGTTTTCGCAGGCCGTCAATGCGGTGATGCAAAAGCAGTCTGACGGCGGTACGATCGTCAATGTTGGGAGTGCGAGCGGGACGCGTCCATCGCCAGGTACGGCCGCGTATGGCGCCGCCAAAGCAGGGTTGCTCAATTTGACCGAGTCGCTTGCCGTCGAGTGGGCGCCGCGGGTGCGCGTCAATGCGGTGGTCGCAGGCCCGATTCGCACCGAGCTTGCGCATCTTCATTATGGCGACGCGGCCGGCATGGCGGCAGTGGCGGCGACGATTCCGATGGGCCGTCTCGGCGATCCGGAAGACGTCGCGGAGGCTTGTTTCTACCTGGCTTCGCCGCAGAGCCGATTTGTCACCGGTGCGAGCCTGCTGGTCCATGGTGGCGGCGAACGTCCGGCCTTTTTGGCGGCTGCGGTACCACAGAAATAGGCATGCGGCCTCCTCGCTGGTGGAGCGCGCACATTCACAAATTTCCCGTCGAAGCAGTGTCGAGTTGCAACTACGAAGCAGAAGTAGAGCCGCGCGCAGCCGGCCTTGAGCCCGCCGATGTCGACGCGATGTGGCGTTCGGTGGTGGCGCTGTATGAGTGCGGATTGCATCCGGCGATTTCGATCTGCGTGCGGCGTCGCAATCAAGTTGTGCTCGATCGTGCGATCGGACATCTGCGCGGCAATTCTCCCACCGACGATCGCCAGACGCCGAAAATTCCGATTCGCCACGATTCGCCGTTTCTTTTTTTCTCGGCGTCGAAATCGATGACCGCGATGGCGATCCATCTTCTCGATGAGCGCGGCGCGATTCGACTTGATGATGCGGTGGTCGAGTACATCCCGGAATTTGGCCGCCACGGTAAAGAGCGGATCACGATTCGCCATTTGCTCACCCATCGTGCCGGAATTCCCACTGCGCTTGGCGGCCGCATCGACGAAGAGTTAGTGGCCAACCCTGCAAGAATTCTCGATCTGATCTGCGATGCCAAACCGATGACGGCGGCCGGGCGGCAACTTGCATACCACGCAGTCACCGGGGGCTACGTGATGGGAGAGATCGTGCATCGCGTTACCGGGCGCGATCTTAGGCAGTTTTTCGGCGACGAAATCTTGCGGCCGATCGGCATTCGCGGCCTCAACTATGGAGTTTCTTGCGACGGGGTCGATCAAGTACCAGAAAATGCAGTCACCGGCACGCCCAGTCTGCCGCCACAATCGTGGCTGATCGAGCGCGCGCTCGGAGTCGGCTTCAAAGAGGCGGTGCGCTTGTCGAACACCAAAGAATTTCTGACCGCGATCATTCCGTCGGGAAATATTGTTGGTACAGCGGATGAGGGCTCGCGGTTCTTTCAGCTGCTGCTCAATGAGGGAGAGCTCGACGGGGTTCGCGTTTTCGACAAACGCACGGTTCGGCGCGCCGTCGCCGAGCAGAGCTTTTTAGAAATCGATGCTTTTATCGGACTGCCGATTCGCTACGGTATGGGCTTCATGCTCGGAGGCGAGTGGGCCAGTTTGTACGGTGCGCATTCGCCGCGCGCTTTTGGTCACATGGGATTTACCAACGTACTGGTGTACGCCGATCCCGATCGCGAACTCAGCGTTTGCCTACTCACGTCTGGAAAGCCGTTTATCACACTCGGGCAAATCACCTGGTTCAAAGTCGCCCGCGCCATCGCGCGGCACTGCAAACCGCTGAGCGACGAGCGGCAACACCGATTCCGCTGTTACCAGAAGTTGTAAGTCTGACGCAGCCTAATTGGCCATCGGTGTTTTTTCACTAAGTTAGCTCTGCCAACCGGCATTTCTCGCCACGAAAATCTGAGACCCCCTCAGAAATCTGAGGGTGCCCTGACAACTCGGCCAGGCGCACGGGATGTGAAAAGGTGTACGCGCACGAAAAACGCGCACGTGGCACGAACCTCGAGTAGCTCTTCATCAACCTACCGGTCTAGCCGCGTGTAGATTTAGATACGATGCTCTACCGTTTCCGGGCGACAAACAGACCGTAGCGCAGCATCTTGGTTAGGTAGGAGCTCCAGATGATCAGGCTGTTGGCGATGAGGACCAGCGCCTCTGCGCGATGGTGCGTTGCCAGCGCGCGGCCCTCGGCCGTTTTCAAGCGGGCAAACGCTTGCGCCAGGCTGACCGGCCAAGTGCGACGGACCTGAAGGCTCAAATCTTCAGCCGATTCCAATTCAAAGCCGAAGTCGGTGAAGAACTGCTGGTACTCGGAAAAGCTGCCCAGGCTGGGAAATCCATTGAGGCTGCAAAGAATCGGCAAGAAGAAACCGGGGACGATTCTATCGGCGCGCTCACAGGTGAGCCAGGTCGCGACGACCAGGCGCCCGCCCGGTTTCAGCAGCCGAGCTGCCTCACGAAAGAAGTCTAACTTGTTCGAAAAGTGTTCAGAGCTCTCGATCGCCAAGATCCGATCGAATGATTCTGGCGGCAGCCGATTCTCGAGCCAATCGCCCAAGACAAACCGCACTTCTGGCCGCGCATTTTGCGCTGCGTACTCGTACTGCGGCACCGAATCGACGTACCCGGTCACGCGTGCGCCATAGTCGGACGCCAGCAGATTCGCCGTCCCGCCGTAGCCGGATCCGACGTCGCAAATTTCTGTGCCTTGAGTGACCGCCGCTTGCTTAGCGATGTACTGAACCAGCGCGCGCATGGCGTCGGCAGGGGATTCGTCGCCGCGCATCCACAGACCGTGATGAACATGGTCGCCAAACACCTGGGGGCGGAATCGATCGATCGCGTCATACAGGCGTAGCGAAGAGACGCGTGGGTTGGGCTGGTTAATCATCCGCGTTGGAGCGGGCACCAGGGGTCGCGGCATGCAGCGCGCCCTGGGTGTGGCGCAGCGGCTGCAGTCCGGGCGGTGCCAACTCGTCGAGACGTCGACGCAACATTGCGACTAGGCTGTCGATGCCGGAGGGAAAGCTGTGCTCATCATAAGTGACCAGCAGGCGCAGCTCGTCGCGGAAGGTGGTGAAGATGAGCAGCAGACGACAGGGCGGAAACAGTTGCGGGAAATTGTAAAAGTCGACGATCGGGACGCTGCCAAAGCGCTCGAGCGGATACGGGACTCGACCGGGATTGGTCACTGCGATGTTGGTGTGGGCGCAGATCCGACTGCCGATATTGACGAGCAACTCGGAAGAGAGCGGTAGGGAGGCGAACAGCGCCTTCTGCATGATCGAAGCAAAGATGCCGCCGTTTCTCAGCGCGCTTACCTGATCTTGGATCGAGCGGATGACCGCTTGATCGGAGTCGCCCGCATTGAGTTCCATGACGTGCGGCGCGACCATTACATCATATAGATCGTTGATGTCGACGGCGGCATGGCGCCTCATATTGTACAAATCGACAAATCGAAAGGGCGTATTGCGGGCGCCGCGCGCACGGTTAAAATCCTCTCGAGCCCGTAGAACGGCGAGGCACAACAGCGGATGGACCGTGGTTCCGAGGTGCTTGGCCTGCAGCGAAAGGCGCCCGAGAAACTGGGCGGGAAGTTTCACCTTGTGCAGCTGCGTCGGGCCGCGCCTAACGCTTGGAAGCTTGAGTCCGCTCGGTTTTTCAAAAGCAGAGTCGAGCACCATGCGAACGCCGCTCGCGACATGAGACAGCGCTTTGGTACCGCCGGCGAATTCCGGAAACAGCGCGGCCAAACTGCGGTCGGCGACGTCGATGACAGAGTCGTCCCACGGCGTTTTGTTCTCCAGCGCGGTGTAGCTGTCGGCGATGTCTTGCGCCAGGCGCGCGCCCGCTCGCGCGTCGGTGCAGCCATGCGGGCTGCAGATTTGAAAAAAAGTTCGTTTGCCGGCTTCGATCACAAAAACCCGCACCAACTCGGAGGATGTTGGCCCGAGCCAAGCGTTGTCGAGCACCACGCGCTGCACCAGCGCAGGATCGTATTTCACCAGGCGAAGAAAACGTATCTTGGGTTCAAAAAATGGCTTCGGCGTCCAAACTTTGCCAAAACGTTGGTGCTGAAACTCGCCAGCAAGCACTGGGTGCCGACGCGTGGCGCGCCGGACCGCTTCGGTGAGGAGGCGAGCATCGAGCGATCCTTCGAGCTCGACGACGTCGCACGAGCTCGGGTTTATCTGCTGTCCGAGCACCAGAAACGGAAGGCTAAGTGCGTGGGCTGGATAGGGTCTTTTCATGGCGCCGAATAACGCTGCACAAACCAGACCACCCTCTACAGGGGTGCCAAGCGGTCTACGCACGTAGGGTTGGGGCGAAGTGAGACGTTAGGTGGGGTCTAATGACCTCAGGTCCGCCCCCATCTGCTGTTAGGGTTGCTGTTTCACCTACGATTTTTATCCAACAATAGAAAATTGCTCTCAGGGCTTGGCATGCGCAGCCAGGAAATTCCACATCAGCTCGGTAGCGCCAGCGGCGAGAGTTGGTTGATGGACGCCGCTGTGCACCGTCCACAATTCGGCGGCGCCGCCGTGACAGCTGTTCCAGCGCTCGATCGTGGTTTCATTGCCAGCCAGATCGGCGCTGATATCGACCGCTGCGGTTGACGTGTCGACGGTGGTCGAGCAGCGGTTGAGTGTTACCCAGCTCATGATCGAATCGTGTGCCGAAGGGTAGAGTGCAAGATTGGGAAAATTTCCGCCCTTGTAGTTCACCGTGCCGTCCATGTCGCCGTGAATCTGCAAGATCGCGACCGGTTCTTGTGGCCGGCAGCGAGAGATATCTTTCCAGTTGTCGCCGTCGAGACTGACGATTGCCGCAATGCGCAGCGCGGCATCGCAGGCCATGCGGTAGGACAAGAAGCCGCCATTGGAATGGCCAACGAGAAAAATCCGCTTCGCGTCGACTGAATACCGCGCTTGCATGTCGTCGAGCACCGCATTGATGTACTTGACGTCGTCGACGTTCTTTTTGAAAATGTCGCAACAGGCGTCGGTGGCGTTCCAAAATTGCTGAAAGAAAATATCGGTGGTGCCGTCGGGGTAGGCATACAAAAATCCATGCTTGTCCGACAGCTCGGTGAGATGGAAATAGGCCTCGTGGCCGGCGGCGTTCGACGCATAACCATGCAGCATCACCAACAGCGGCGTTGGCTGATTGGCGTCGTAGTGGGTCGGAACGTGTGACTGATAGGGGCGCGCGGTAATGAATGGGTTTTGGACGTAGGCGGCGTCGTGCTTGGGTACGGCATCCGTGCTGGCATCGTCTACGGCAGAGGACTCCTCGCCAAGATCGGTATCGACGATCGGAGAAGCGTCCACGCTGGCGCCGTCGCTTGGTCTGCTGTCGACGGGCGACGAGGTGGAGTCATTGCAAGCAGCCGCAGTGAAAAAAATCAGCGAAAGGCCGAAAACCCGTGCCATGAGGCGAACCATACACAAATATCGCAGTTACGGCACAACGAAAGTCATCCAGCCCTGCACCGCAAGGCCGCCGGTTTGGCGGGTACAACTGAGCTCGAGATCGACTCTGCGCTCTCCGCTCTCCTCATACTTGCGCACCACTTTGCCAGAGCAGGTCAGTACGTCGCCCGGCCACACCTGCTCTTTCCAGCGCACCCGACTGCGTCGCACGTTGGCCGGCCCAAGCCAGTGGGTTGCCCAGCTGTTCAACACTCCGGCTTGAAACATTCCGACGGCGAGAGGCGCTTGGTAGCCGGCCGCGCGCGCAAATTCCTCGTCGTGATGAATCGGATTCATATCGCCCGAGGCGCCCTGATAGCGCACAAAATCGGTGCGGGTCACCGGGCCGATGACCAGAGGCGGCGGCTCGTTGCCAGATTCGATCTCATCCCATTTCGGTGTCATGGTTCACTCGGCGGGCGCGCAGTTTCAACGCCAGTCATGCGCGCTTCGGCGACCAGTTGGCCTGACTGATCGCGAAATTCGGTCACCATCACCGCAAAGGTGAGCAGACCGCCGCGTTTGCCCGCTTTTTCGTAAATTTCGGTGATGCGCGATTGGCAAGTGAGGCGGGTGCCGGCGCAGGGCGGCGGGCCGTGAAAAGTGTATTCCTGCTCGGCGTGCATGCCGCGTTTTTGATCCATCTGCACGAAGTGCCATGGATTGGCGCCCTCGACATACGCTTCCCAGAAAAACATTGTGGTCAGAAACGTCGGCGGCGCGATCGGCTGTTCGCTGAAATAATCGGCGTGCCGCGCGTGGGTGGCGCGCGCAAATTCGTGGATCTTGCCGCGCTCGACCTCGAGTGAAAATGGTACGCCAGTTTTTCCCACTGCATTTTTGTCAATCATTTCTGGGCGAGAATCATAGAGTGCGGGCGTCGCCTAAGAAAGCGAATTTGTTATTGCTGCTGTTCGAGCGCGCCTGCGCGGATGGATCCGAAGCCGCCCCAATTGGGAAAATTGTAGCCGGGCGGGCCTGACCCGTGCCCTGCTGCACCGCGGTAACCGGGCAAGTGGTAATTGGGGGCTTAATGCGCGGGGCAGGCACCCGGCCGCTGACCGGTGCTCTGCTGCCGTAGAATAACGCTGTTTCCATTGTTGTTTGACGGAATGTGCGGCTTGATCTCGATCATTGCGAGCTCCGGAACGATGGTAAGCAGCGAGGGCGCTGTCAACGCGCTCAATGTTAAGCTCATTCCGTTGAGCGTCAGATTCTTCGAGCCTCCCGGATAGGTGAGTACCCAGTGCGCATCATTTTGCAGTCCGTGCATGTTACCAAGCCTATAGAGCTGAACGCTTCCGTCCGTGGCGCCGAGGAAGGGATTTGTGTCTCCCATCGTTTGCAGTGACAGGTAGTCACGACCGTCGATCGTCACGTTGGCGTCGAAGTTGTCGATCTTGCCGTTGAGAACAAAAGTGTCGGCATCGGCGATCGCGGTCCCTCCGAGATATTCGGCTAACGGTCTTCCTTTGGTGAGGCGATCAAACGTCACGTGGATGGGCACGCGTACGGATTCCGCGAAATATTTTGGAAAGGGTCCGGTCATTGGGACACGGAGCCGCTCCGATACGGATCCCGACCAGCCACCAAGCAGTCGTCCGTCCAGCGCGCAGCCGGCGACCTCCACAACCGGCCGCGCCTCCACAAGGTCAATCGCAGTCGCTTCGCCATAGTCGCTAATCCCATTCGGTACCACCTCCCCGAGGTCTCCCAGAAACTGATAAATCGTAAAGGTGATCCGATTGGTGGGGGCATGCAGCGCGGCCGGCAGCTTGCCGTTGTTGAACTTGATGGGAGTGCCCTGCGCGTCCACCGCGAGGTAACGCTTGCCGTCGCGCGCCCAAATCGTCGCGATGTTCGTTGCGCTGGTGGGCGGAGTCACAGCGCCGTAGAAAAGAATCCGCTTCCCGCTCTTCTTGTCGGCGGGAAGACGAACAAAGGGAACGCTTGGAAATAGCTCTGTGCAACGGAGGATCGATTCGCCGTTGGCATCTCTGTCGGCTGTTCCCGACGCGCAGGCCGCAAGTTCCTCGACCGTCGGTGCTTTCGGAAAAACCATTTCACCGTCTGTCTCGTCCTCTTCGTTGTTCTCTGCGTTGCACGTGTTGTCGTCTTTGAATGCCCACCCGCTTTGCGCATCGATAACGTAGGTTGCGGCCGCCATCCGGTTGTGATCAAAAATCCGCTGACTTCCCTGCTTCACAAAGGGAATAAACTCGAATTTTGTCCCAACGGTAAATTCGTCGGTCAGCGCATCGGACGAGATATTCAGGCTGTATTCTTGAAACGAACCGTGGGCACCCACTGACTTTAGCTTGCGAGACCGCCA
>JAHFDU010000376.1 GCA_023248835.1 Myxococcales bacterium
CCGAGCGTCGATGTTACGCTGGCGATTCGCACCGGACTCGATCCGGTGGAACGTTCGGGACTTGCTCAGTTCACCGCCTCGATGCTGCGCAAAGGCACGCACCGTCGATCGGCCGAGGCGATTTCTGAGGCCATCGATTTTGTCGGTGCTTCGCTCGAAGTCAACGCTGAAGAGGCTGGCACACTGATCGATTGTCACGCGCGTTCTAAAGACTTGTCGCTGTGCCTTGATCTGCTGTCAGACCTGGCGCGCCAAGCGCAATTTCCTGAAAGCGAAATGGACGAGGTGAGGCAGCAGCTTTTGGCCAGCGTCGAAGGCGCCAAGGATTCGCCCCGTCAACTTGCCGGTGAGCACGCCCACAATCTCTTTTTCGGCGACGACGATCCACGCGGCCGCTCGGTGTCGAAGCGATCGATTGAAAAGATTGAGCGTCAGGCGTTGCTCGATTGGTACCACACTTGGTACGGCCCAGGTGGTGCGCTGCTCGCCGTTGCCGGCGACGTCGACCCCCAACAAGCACATGTTCTCGTCGAGCACCATTTTGGCAGTTGGAAAAGAGAGCCGGCACCAACGCTTGAAAGAAGAACCCTACCGAAAAGCGACCGCATGACGGTGCGCATCGTCGACAAGCCAGATGCAACCCAGGCGACGATTGCCATTGTCGGACCGGGCGTGGCACACGCTGCCGCTGATTTTCACGCGGTACGAATTATGAATTGGGTACTTGGCGGTGGCGGTTTTTCTTCGCGGCTGATGAAGGTAGTACGGGCCGAAGGCGGCAAGACCTACAGCGCCAGCTCGCATTTTGAGGCTGGACGCGATCCCGGTCCGTTTTTTGTCAACACCTTTACTCGAACCGAAGAGACCGCAGCGACACTGAACTTGGTGTTCGGCGAACTCGCCAAGATGGGCAAGAATGGACCGACCGAGGAAGAGATCAAGCAAGCCAAGGCCAATCTGATCGGCGGTTACGGCCTGCGCCTAGAAACCGCCACCGATCTGGCTCGTGCGCTCTTGCGGGCGGACTTAGACGGCCTTCCGGTCGATGCGGTAGCCCGAACCCCAAGCGAACTGGCCAACGTCACCTTGGTCGCCGCCAAGCAAGCGGCCGAAACTTACCTGACGCCGAGAGCGCTGGTGGTGGTGGGCCCTGCCAAGCAATTGCTGCCGCTTTTTCGCAAAGCGGGCATCGTCGTCGATGAAGTGATCGATTTTCAGTTGCCGGTCAGCGCCGGCGAACGGCGCGAACTCGAACTCGCGCTGCAAAAGAAGCGCGGGCAGGGCTCGCCAAGCGAGCACGCCTCCGGCCAAAAACTTTTGGCGATGGCAATCGAAGCCAAAGGTGGCCGCCAGGCGCTGGCGGCGGTTCGCAGCTTAAAGTTGTCGGGAAAGGGCAGCATGCGAGTGGGAAATGACACGCTGCCGATGCGGGTGGTCGAGTATCAGATTCCTGGTCAAGCACTCAGGCAAGAGATCTCGGTGGGTTCTGGGACGGTGATTCAAGGCCTGTTCAGCGGCCGCGCCTTCGCCAAGGAGGGCAGCAAGACGGTGGTGTTGCCCTCTGCGCAAGCTGCCGAGCTGCAGCGCGAGTTGTGGCGAGATCCGAATTTTGTCCTGTTGCATGCCACCGAAAGCGGCACCATTCTCAAGAGCGCTCCCACCGGAGATTCCACCCCGACAGCGGAGACAGCGGCATTTGATCTACTTGACCTCGTCGCCTCAGATGGCGATTGGACTCGGCTTTGGCTCGACCGCCACACCCATCTCATCACCAAACTCTGTTATCGCGAGGACGACAAAGAGGTGACCGAAGAGTTTTCCGACTATCGCAAAGAGGGGGGGATTTGGTGGCCACACAAGTTTTCGCACACCAATGCCGCGGGGGAACAGGTCGACCTCCGCTACGATGTCGTCGAGATCAACCCCAAACTCCCCGACGGCCTTTTCACACCTTGACCGACCTCCTAATGTTGCGAGAGCTCTGTGGGCACTGCAAACTGTATAGGTGAGGTTGTTTTGCACGCTGCTGATTTCGGCCATGCTCTCGGGAGTTGCTCGAGCAGGAGCGCCGCCGGTGCGACGAAAACCGGCCACACCACCACAGAAGCAGGCGCTGCGGCCAGCACCAAAAAATACCAAGCCACGTGCGCCAGAGACTCCGCACCTGCCCGACGCACTTGACAAAGAGATCAGCGACACCGAGCACTCGCTTGAGAACACTCGCGATCCGCGAGAAATCCAAGCCCTGACCCTGCGTAAACGGCTGCTTGGAATTTTGCGGGAGGGGACGTTGCGGAAAAGCCGCGTCGGCGTCACGGTGGTGCAGGCTTCCAACGGTCGTGTCCTGTTCTCGCACCACGGCGATCAACTGTTCAACCCGGCGTCCAACACTAAAATGCTCACCACTGCGGCGGCGCTGGCACTGCTGGGAGGGGATTTTCGCTACTCGACCTCGGCCTATGGCCACCTTCCAGACGAAAGCGGCATCGTCGAGGGAAATCTGGTACTGCGCGGTTCGGGCGATCCGTCGCTGACCACCACCGACTTGGCGGAGCTGGCGCGACAACTTGCCGGTCGAGGGGTGGTGCATGTAGCAGGAGACGTTGTCGCCGATCCCAGTTTTCGCGGCACACCGGCCGGCGGTGGCGCGACGCCGGAGCAAAACGCGCTGATTCTCGATCGCAATACCTATGGCCTCCGTCTTCACCCGACCGTAGTCGGCAAAACGGTGGCGGTGTCGCTTGATCCGCGTGATGATTTTTTTGTCGTCGACAATCATGCAATTACGGTCAAAGGCAAGCGGGCACGGTTGCAGATTTCGGTGGTGCGGAGCGAAGGCCGAGTAGTGCTGTCGATTAGGGGAAGACTGGGCATTTCGGCAGGTGATCGGGTGATTCGTCGCCGCCTTCCGGACGGAGCGTTTTTTGTCGCGGCGCTGTTTCGTAGCCTGCTTGGCGATTTTGGCATCACCGTCGAAGGGCGCGCCAGGGTGAGTACCGGCGCGGCGGACGATCCGCCGAAAATTTTTCTGCTGGCTGAGCACAGGTCGGCGCGGCTTTCTGATGTCTGCAGGCTTTCGAACAAGCCGTCGAACAACTTTGTTGCCGAGACCATCTACAAAACTCTCGGCGGCGAACTGTTCGGCTGGCCCGGCAGCCTGGCCAAGGGAACGCGTGCAGTGATGGACTACCTGTCGTCGATGGGCATTGCGGCGACGCGCTACCGGATTGTCAACGGATCGGGTCTTACCCACGAAAACCGGATTAGCCCGGCGGCGCTCGCAGAACTTTTGCGCCGCATCTATTTTGATCTGTCGGTGGCGCCGGATTTTATGAGTTCTCTCGCGGTGTCGGGTATCGACGGCACGATTCGTGACCGTTTTGCCGGTACCGACGCGGTCGGACTGGTGAGAGCCAAGACTGGAACCTTGAGTGGCGTTTCGGCGCTGTCGGGATATGTCGGCGAAAAAGAGGATGTGCTGATTTTTACCATCCTGGTCGAGGGGTTTCGCGATCGCCGTGTCAAAGAGATCCGGCACGCGCAAGTGCAAATGGTACAGGCCATGTTGCGGTACCTGAGAGCCGATGCGTCGACCAATGCGCCCGACTCGGATCGCCTTCCTGCACTCCCTTCGGGCTCCGACAGCGAGGACCAATCCGAAGACTCGGAAGCAGACGGTGATCCCGCTTATCCCCCCGCGCCTCTGTAGCTCGACCCCAAAGCGCTTAGACATGACGCGTCCGCAACACTCGATGAGCCCGCTGCCCGCGCAGCATGAGACGATCAAACTCACGACCGTCGACCGCGCCAGCCGCCAACGCCTGATAGAGCGCAGACGCCAGTCTCAAACCACTGCTCCGTCG
>JAHFDU010000054.1 GCA_023248835.1 Myxococcales bacterium
AGCGAGCGCGGCGGATTGTCCGGCCGCATAAACAGCAAGTTGGTGCGAATCGCGCGGCAGCACTCGGCCACCGACGACTTGGGATGGCTAAGCACGTAGAGATCTTTGGACGGGATGCGCGCCAACGCACCGTTCAGTTGGCTGCGGCTCTTCGGATCGTCGCTGGTGGTTTCCGGATCGATGGTCGGAATCAGACCCAAGAAGGCCAGACCGATGGTTTTCTCGATATCGTCTTGTGTCTTCACCGTTGAGTCGAGGGTTTCGAGCAGGAACGCCAACCCGAGCGCGAGCACAATCGCAGCCAGCGCGCCAAGACCGACGGCGCGTGGCACATTGGGCGCGATCGCCACCGTCGGTATCAGCGCAGCGTCGAGAATGGTCACGTTGTTGGTCTTGAGCTGTCCGGCGAGCGTGGTCTCCCAGCGGCGCGTTCCCACCTGCGCCGATAACTTCGCCAGATCGTCATACTGACGGCGCAGCCGGTTGTACTCAATCGCGCGCTGTTCCAGTTGCAGTGACTCATGGGTGGCATTGTCGAGCGCCGAGCGCAGCTCCTTTTCCTGTTTGACCAGAATCTGGTACTGCGCCTCGAGGTTGCGATTGGCGAGACCAATTTCACGCTCGAGGTCGGCGTGTATCGCGTTCACCCGCGCCTCTTGCGCGATCACCGACGGATGCTTGTCGAGGTACTTGCCGCGCAGCTCGAGCAGCTTTCCCTGCTGATCGACATAGAGCTCTTTAAGCTTGGCCACCGTCAGGTTTTCCAGCGCCGGTGAAATCGAATGGAGCGGATCATCGGTGCGCAGCGCCGCGTACTGATCGCGCGCCGCCCGCAGCGCAATCAGTTTGACCTGGATGCCGTTGAGCTCGTCGCTCAGCTTCTTGTGGCGGCTCGACAGATCATTCTGCTGATCTTCAATCGATACCGTGACCACGTTGTTCTTGCGTTTGAAATTGATGAGCTGCTGCTCCGCCTGATTGAGGCGGCTCGACAGATCGATGTCCTCTTTGCCGAGCCAAGTGGTCGCGTTGTCCGACTGCGACATACGTCGGTTGAGATTCTGCTCGGCGTAGACCTGCGCGGCGGTATTGGCGATCACGGCTGCCAATTCTGGACTCGAGTGATTGACGGTGAGCAGTACCACTCGCGAGTCTTTCAGTGGAGTGGCGCGCACCATGTCCTGCAGCAGCGGCGCCAATTTATTTAGATCCTCGGAGCGCTCGCAGGTCAGCCCGGGCTGTAGCTTGCGCAGCGCTACCGTGCCATCTAAGAGGTTGCGTTCGCACAAGCCCTGCGCCACTGCCAACGCCTCGCGATAGCTGCCGAGCACTGTCAGTTCGGTCTGCATCTTCTCTTGTGCCTGCCACCAGTTGTTGCCGATCTCGACCACGTCGCGAAATTGCTGACCTAGATACTGGGGCACCGACCCTTCGATGATCACTTTGGCGGTGGCCTCGTACACCTTGGGCTGTTTGGAGACCAAGAAGCCGACCAGCGTCGGCACCGCCACCAGAATCGCCAAGATCATCCAGATCCGTTTGCGCAAGACCGGCAGAATGGTCGAAAGTGAAAAACTGTCGGCAGGGTTGTCGTTTTGGCCGAGCGCACTCGAGAGCGACTGATTGGTTAGCATTGGTCCACCTTAGTAGTAGGTTGCGCCACCCTGGTCAAGCATTCACGCCCTTGGGGCAGGGGCGCCCGGAAGTCCGGGCGCCGCCGACAGCTCACTGGCTCCATCGCTGATTCGCCCACGCCTACTCCCACGCCCACGACGAGCGGTCTCTGGTTTCATTCTTCCAGTATTCATGTGCCGAGCCAGATTGGTTTTCCACCTAAAACCAAAGAGCGCTGGGCGGCGTCAAGCACGCGTACGACTTCGAGACCATGTTCGGCGCCGGTGCGCGGTTTGGTGCCATTCAAAATGCAGTCGACAAAATGGCGGCATTCGACTTCGAGCGGCTCGGTCAGCGACAAGCGAGGAATGTGGACATCGCCCTGCCGCACCGTCAAATATTCGCCGTACTGGGTGAAGGCCGGCGGCCGATCGTAGCCTTTGTCATAGATGCGCAGTTTTTCGGAAGGCTGACTGTCGTCAAAATCGACCATTTTTTGCGAACCCACCACGGTGAGCCGGCGCTCTTTGCGCGGGTCGAGCCAAGATAGCTGAATCTGCGCCATTTTTCGATCGGCAAAGATCAGGTTAACAAATACCACATCTTCGATCCCTGGCTGCAGATAGCATTCGCCGCGCGCCGCGACTGAAACCGGCGTGTCACCCGCCAAATCGAGAATCATCGAGAGATCATGCGGGCCAAGTGACCACAGCGCATTTTCGTCTTTGCGCAAGCGACCGAGGTTGACCCGCAATGCGTACAAATAATAGACCTGACCGAGCTCGCCGCCCGACACCAGCTGGCGCAATTTCTCATAACCGGCGTGGTAGAGCATGAGGTGACCGACCATCAAGACCCGGCCGCTCTGCGCCGCCGCCTGCACACTGCGGGTTGCCTCTTCAGGAGAGAGCCCGAGCGGCTTTTCGACAAACACGTGTTTGCCGGCGCTGAGCGCCTGCACCGATTGTTCGCAATGCAGCACCGCCGGCGTTGCCAGCACCACCGCGTCCACATTTTTGTCGTCGAGCACTTGCGAAAAATCGCTTCGCAATTGGGCCCGCGGTCCGAGCCGCGCCGCCCGCTCGAGCGCTTTGCCGTCGCCGTCGCAGATCGCCACCAATTCGGCGCTCGGCAACTGGGCAAAGGTGCGCACCAGGTTGATCCCCCAGTAGCCGGCACCGACCACCGCGACTCTGACTTTGCTCATGCAAAAAATCCGATCACCGATGCGGCGACATGTTCAATTTGCGCTTCGGTCAGCTCGGGGTGTACCGGCAGCGCCAGCACCTCTTTGCAGGCCTGCTCGGCCACCGGCAGATCGCCGAGACGGTATCCCAGTTGAGACAGGCACGGTTGCAGATGCAGCGGCTCTGGATAGTAGACCTCGGTTTCGATTTCGCGCTGCTTGAGCCACTGGCGCAGCGAATCGCGCCGATCGGACCGTACGACAAAATGGTGCCAATTGAAATCACCCTCGGGCGGCAAGCGCAAGGGCTGAGGCTTGAGCAGTTGGCGATATCGATTGGCGTTTTGTTGGCGCTTGGCGTTCCAGCTTTTCAAAAAGGGCAATTTGGCCCGTAGGATCGCCGCCTGCAGCGGGTCGAGACGAAAATTTCCGCCGAGCACCTGGTGCACATACTTGGGCTTCGAACCATGCGTTCGCAGCAGGCGTACCTGCTCGGCAAACCCGGCATCATGCGTCAACACCATACCGCCGTCGCCGGCGGCGCCGAGATTCTTCGACGGAAAAAAACTTAAAGTCGCTGCTTTGCTCTGTCGATGAGCGACGCCCGCTGTGCCGAGCGCTTGCGCCGCGTCTTCGATCACCGGCGGTCCCGCGGCCAAAAGCGGCGCCAGATTGGCCAGTCGCCCAAACAGATGTACCGGCAAAAAAGCGCGGGTGCGATCACTCTGACGGCGTAACGCATCGGCGGCGTCGAGATTGAGCGATTCCTCGTCGACGTCAGCGAACACCGGCCGCGCGTGCAGGCGCGCAATCGCGCCGGCGGTGGCAAAAAACGAAAACGGGGTAGTGATCACTTCATCGCCCGGTTTGAGATCGAGCGCCATCAAACTACACAAAAGCGCGTCGCTGCCCGACGAGACCCCGACGGCGTACTCGGTGCCGACAAATGCGGCGAGCTCTTTTTCGAGCGCAGCCACTTCCGGTCCTAGGATGTAGTGGCCGGTTGGCAGCACTCGCCGGACCGCCGCTTCGACAGCCTCGCCTACCTGCGCGTACTGCGCACCGAGATCAAGCAGGGGCACCTTCATGGGGAGAACTATTTTACTCCAATTTGGCGAATTTGACGTCGAGCCTGACCGCTTTTTCGAGCCGTTCGAGGTAGTCAGGGCGCGAAATTTCGGTGGCGCCAAGGCTGAGCAGATGCGGCGTCGGGACTTGCGCATCGAGCAGGGCAAAGCCCGACCCGCGTAGCTGCTCGACCAGATAGGCCACCGCGGCTTTGGACGCGTCGGTGTCGCGGTGGAACATCGATTCGCCGCCAAAAAATCCGCCGAGCGTAACTCCGTAGAGGCCACCGACCAACTCGGCTTGTCGCCACACCTCGACGCTGTGGGCCAGACCTCGGCGATGGAGCTCGACGTACGAGGCAATAAAATTGTCGGTGATCCAGGTGCCCGGGCGATCGGAGGTCTCTTCGGCGCAGGCACGCATGGTGCGCTCAAACGCCTGGTCGATCGAAAACCTCCAGCCAGCGCGACGGATCGATTTTTTTACGCTGCGCGAAACTTCGAAGCTCTGCAAATCAAAAATCGCTCGCGGATCGGGCGACCACCAGGTGATGACCGGGTCGGAGGACCAGGGAAAGACCCCGGCGCGATAGGCGGCAACCAGGCGATCGGGATCGAGCGATCCGCCGAGCGCCACCAGGCCGCTGTCGTCGGCCCAGTGTGAGCTCGGCACCATCTGCCCGTGCAGCCAGCGCGCCATGCGACAAAGAGTAGCATCGGACCTTCAGCCATCCAAAGCGCTTGACGGAAATTCTCGATTTGCAAAGGTAGTCGCATGGCCTTGCCGCTGCATCCGCCGCCTTACCGGCTCGACGGGAGTTCGCTTGAGCGCGACAGCCGCGTCGATGTTTTCACTGGTGGTGGGCCGGGCGGGCAGCACCGCAACAAGACGCAAAACGCAGTGCGGCTGCACCATGAACCGAGCGGCCTCGTCGTCACCGCGACAGAACGACGAAGTCTATTGGCCAATCGCGAGGCCGCGTTCGAACGATTGCGCGCCCGTCTCGCCGCGCTCAATTTCGTGCCCAAGCATCGTAAGAAAACCAAACCCTCGCGCGCTGCGAAAAAGCAGCGCCTCGAAGGAAAATCGCATCATGCCGAGCGCAAACAGAGCCGGCGACGCCCCACTGGCGACGAGTAGCGCTATACTCGGATAGAGATGAGAAAGCGCCGCGGAAATTCTTGGCACTGCGGTCTCTTGGTGATCGGCGGCACCGCCGTGAACCGATCAATTACCTCACGCCAACCTAGCCTGCCTCTGCTATAAACGCCGCCATGGATTCGATCTCGTTTGAGACCCACCCGAGTCGCTATCGGCACTGGAAATTGCGGCTGCCGGAGGGCGGTGATCTGCCGGCAGGTGTCGCCGAGCTTTTGCTCTCGGTCGACGAATCGGCGCCGCTGCGGCCCGGTTACACGCTCAAGCTCAACAGCTACGATCTGTCGGTCGACATCGAACTTGCCGATGCGGTCGAGCGCTTGCGTTTTGAGCATCCCGAAATCGGCGCGGTGATCGTCGGCTCGGCCAAAGATCGAATTTTTTGCGCCGGCGCCAACATTCACATGCTGGCCTCGTCGAGCCATCCGTTTAAAGTGAATTTTTGCAAATACACCAACGAGACTCGGCTTTACATCGAAAACGCGAGCCAGCATTCGGGACAAAAATATCTCGCCGCGTGCAGTGGCCCCACCGCCGGCGGCGGCTATGAATTGGCGTTGGCTTGTGATGAGATTTTCTTGATTGATGATGGCTCCTCGACGGTGAGCTTGCCCGAAGTGCCGCTGCTCGGGGTGCTGCCCGGCACCGGTGGCCTGACTCGCGTCGTCGACAAGCGTCATGTCCGCCGCGATTTGGCCGATGTGTTTTCGACGCTGGCCGAAGGAGTCAAAGGCAAACGCGCGGTGCTGTGGAAACTGGTCGATCAAACGGTGTCGCGCTCGAAATTCATGCCCGCGGTACGGGCGCGCGCGCAAGAACTCGGCAAAGAGCGCAAACCAGAAAAGAGCATTGTACTCGATGCGCTCTTGCCGGAAATTTCTGAAACGACGATTCGTTATCGCCACGTCAATCTTTTGCTCGACGAAAAAGCGCGCACCGCGACGCTCACCGTGCATGCGCCGACGGAGGCAGTGACCGCGCTCGACCAGATTCTCAAAGCCGGCGCCAATTGGTGGCCGCTGCGCGCTTTTCGCGAGCTCGACGATGCGCTTTTGCGCTTGCGCTTTGCGCACGAAAAAATTGGCCTGTTGGTGCTCAAAACGCGCGGCGATGCGAAAAACATTCTCGCTTGCGATCAGGCGATCGCGACCAACGAAGCGAACTGGTTTGTCCGCGAAGTAAGACTCAAAATGGCGCGCGTACTCAGACGTCTTGATCAATCGGCGCGCAGTCTGTTTGCGATTCTCGATTCCGAATCTTGCTTTGCCGGATCACTTCTCGAAATTGCGCTCGCCGCCGATCGCCGCTATGCGCTCGACGACAGCGCTCATCCGATCTATCTGCAAGCGAGCCAACTCAACACCCAGTTTCTCACCGCCAACGGTCGCACTCGACTCGATTTACTCGGCGCCGCTGATAAATTGACTCAGCTCATCGAAGCGCCCTGCGATGCTGCCGGAGCCGACGAGCTCGGTCTCATCACCGTGCTCTCCGACGAAATCGATTTTGCCGACACGCTAAGGCTTGCCATCGAAGAGCGCGCCGCGCTGTCGCCCGATGCGCTCACCGGCATGGAAGCTTCGTTTCGCTGCATCGGTCCGGAAACACTCGAGAGCAAAATCTTCGGCCGCTTGTCGTCGTGGCAAAACTGGATTTTCAGTCGGCCGAACGCGATTGGCCAAACCGGCGCGCTGACGCTTTACGGCCAGCCGGAGCGACCAAGTTTCGACTGGAGGAGAACATGATCTCGGAAGAAAACATTCCCAACAATGTCGATCTCTCCTCTGATAAACGGCTGCAGCGCGCGCTGGTCGAGTGGTTGCCCAATTACCTCGACTGGTGGCGTGCGGTCGGGCCCGACGGTTTTCAAGAGAAAGAAATTTATTTACGCACCGCGATCTCGGTCGACACCGACGGCTGGGCGCATTTTGACTATGTGCGTATGCCCGACTATCGCTGGGGAATTTTTTTGGCCGCACCTGAAAATGACCGCAAGGTCGGCTTTGGCGATTTCGCTGGTCAACCAGTGTGGAACGAAGTGCCGGGCGAATTTCGCAACACCTTACGGCGCATCATCGTCACCCAAGGCGACACCGAGCCGGCTTCGGTCGAACAGCAGCGGCTGCTCGGCAAGACCGCGCCGTCGCTGTACGACATGCGCAATCTTTTTCAGGTCAACGTCGAAGAGGGTCGCCATCTGTGGGCGATGGTTTATCTTTTGCACTCCTACTTTGGCAAAGACGGCCGTGAAGAGGCCGAAGAACTTTTGGCGCGCCGTTCGGGCGATGCGGACAAGCCGCGCATTTTGGGCGCGTTTAACCAGCCGATTTTGAATTGGCTCGATTTTTTTCTGTTCACCATGTTCACCGATCGCGACGGCAAATATCAGCTGGCGGCGCTGGCGCAGTCGGGTTTCGATCCACTGTCGCGCACGTGCAAGTTCATGCTCACTGAAGAAGCGCACCACATGTTTGTCGGCGAGACCGGCGTCGATCGAATGGTGCAGCGCAGTTGCGAGTTGCAAAAAAGTGCGCCCGACGGCGATGTTAGAAAAATGGGCGGCATCGATTTGCCGACGCTGCAAAAATACATCAACTTGTGGTTCAGCCTCTCCGAAGATCTTTTTGGCGGCGAGATTTCGTCGAACGCCGCCGATTTTTTCTCCGCCGGACTCAAAGGGCGCTACCGCGAAGATCAATTGCCGGAGCACAAGGCGCTCGATGCCGCTTACAGTATGCAAGTGGTGGAGAGCGGCCAGGTCGTCCAAAAAGAGGTGCCGCTGCGCAACGCCATGAACGAAGTGCTGCGCGACAATTATGTCGAAGATTGTCAGCGCGCCGTCGACAAATGGAATCGCACCGCAAAAAAAGTTGGGGTTGAGTTTGAATTGCAACTGCCGAGCCGCCGTTTCCACCGCCAGCAGGGTATCTACTCAGGATTGCACTTTGATCCAGCCGGAAACCTACTCGACGAGGCTAGCTTTAGCAGGCGCAAAGATGAATGGCTGCCGTCGGTCAGCGACAATGCCTACATCGCGTCGCTGATGCAGCAGGTGACCGAGCCGGGAAAAATCGCCAACTGGCTAGCGCCTCCCTCCAAAGGCGTCAACGGCCATCCCTTCGACTTCGAATACGTCAAATTGTAGGGCGTCACTGCCGTGCTGGGGATGCAACCCAGAATAGACACGCTGCCAGGCGCGGTGCGATCCGCGCTCATTTCGTTGTGGTCGCGTCGAATTGTAGGCGAGCAGCTGGCGAGCGCACGCTATGCAAATCTGGCCGAGAAACCTGTCTCGGTACGGTGTCTACGCCACCGAATAACCGCCGCCCTACTGCTCTGCTTTGACCTTCACGCTGCGCAAGAGCACCAAGCCCATGCCGACGTTGACGCCATATTCGAACAGCGGCTCAAGTTTGTAGAGCTGGCGCATCACCACGCTCGAGCGGTCAAATGCCCACTGAGTGCGCAGCACCAGTTCGGTCTTGCCGTTCTTGGTTTGCGTGTCCCAGCGCATCCGGCCGCCGCGTAGGTCGCCCTCGAGTCCAAACATGTCGACCGAATTCTTGTCGCGGCGCAGGCCAAACGTGGTGTCCCACGACATCAGCGGCACCGACTGCTCCATCTCAAATGCGGCGACGCCGTTTTTTTGGCCGCGATCGTCGGACTGCGTGATCGACGGAATAAAATGCGACCAATCGGTCGGCTGTCCAATGACTGAAAGCACGCGCTCGGGCGCCGCCCGTGTCTCTGCCATCATAGTAGTGTCGACAAGCTTTCCCTGCTGCGAGCGGAACAGCGCCAGCATGCCGCGCTCGAGCAGAAATCCTATCGATCCGACTTTGGTGCCGACTGGAACTGTGACCTTGGTCGGGTAAAGCTGTTCGGCGTGGCTCTTCATCGCCAAGAGCAGCGTCATCTGCGGAATCAGCGCCAAGCCGTATTCGAGCGTTGGCACCGCGCGCAGCACTTTGCCGACAAAGCCGTCGCTCGGAACCTCATCGTAGCCATACAGCACCACCACCGTGCCGCCAAAGAACGGCAAAAACTCCCAGCGAAAATGGCGCGTGCCATTGTCGTCGCAGTCGTACATGTCGACCGGTGCTGCCGGACTAGAGCTAACTTGCGGCAGCATCACATAGCGATGGCGCCCGTAAATGGTCTGCACAGTATAAGAGACTTTGTAATAATGGTCGAATGTGCCGTCTTTGTTCGGCGTGACGCGCGACTCTTCCATGTTGCGCACAAATTCGCTGTAGCGCTCGGCGTGGATGACGATGTCGCGCACTTTTTCCGGCGGCGCCTGCGCCAGCGTCATCGCGGTCAGCTGCTTGAGACTGCCCGACGGTTTGGTCTCAATCAATGCCAGCTCGGTGTTGCGCAAGTAGCTGCCAATGGAAAGCAGCTTTTCGACTGGAAATCGCGCCAGCGGACCGGGCTGTGGCACCGCATGCGCGCCCCCGCCCGGCAGTGCAATCAAAGCGAAAAAAATGCTCGCCGTTTTCACGAACGCGGAGTCTAGCATGCGAGTCACTGTGCAACCACTCCACTCGACGGCCAGCGAAAAACGTTCAGACTGTGATCTGCTTGGCTTTTTCGTTGGGCTTTTTCTTTCGTCCCCACAGCTTTCGCTGCATCCGCAATCCGAAGTGCTCAAGCCGCCGCTCGCCGCGATGGAGGGCCAAGCCGAGACGCGAGCGCAAGGCGTGATGGCCTACCAAGAGCCGCTTGGTTTCGCTCTCGCTCGCACCCCAAGAGAACTTGTAAGTCTCGTCGCCACGCAAGAGCTCGAACGACTTTGCGCCCTCGGAAAATGCCTGCTGGTCGGCGTAACCCATCATCACATTGCCGAGGCTGTACTTAGAAAATTCGAGGTCGAATCCGCTTAGGTAATAGTAGACGCGGCCGTTCATGCCAAAGCAGTAAAACGCGGCGCGGGTGACGCCGTCGAGCCGCAACCGATGCAATCGCAAGATCTCTTTTTCGGCGAACGATTGCGCCACTTCGAGATGAAACGCCTGCACCGCGGCGCTCGCAAAAGCGCCGCCGCCGGAGAACCGGCGCTCTTTCCAGCGGCGATTGTGCAGCTCGAACAACTCCCGCATCGCTGGCCGAACGTCGCCCGCGCGCACGGTTTCGAGTTCGGTCTTGAAAGTCTTTTCAATCTGACGCTGCCGCCGCCCAAGATTGGTGCGCGTATTTTTGCTCAGCGACGAAAGATACTGATCCCAGCTGCCTTGCAGCGCGATCGCCGGACAGAAGCGATGGTGCTCCTGCACAACATCCAAACTTGCGGGCGCGGTCGCCGCCCAGGCTTCGGCATCGCGCCGTGGGAGATCGGCCAGATCGCAAAAATCCCATTCCTCGCAATTCTCGGACAAGAATTGCAAAAACGCCCGCTGACACGCCGCTCGCTCGTCGCTGGCGGCAATCACCGCTTGATAGTCGGAGTGCGGCGCGCCCAAAAAGCGCAGCTGATAAAATGGCAGGTGACGATAGCGTGTGCGTGTAAGCGGTAGTGCTCCGATGAGCTCACCGCCTTGGCGAGCGCCGAGCACAAACAGGTCACCGCGCCCGAGCTTGCGCCACCAGGTCGACAGCCACGCCCAAGATTGAAACGGCGTCGCCAGCGGATCGCGCGCACAGAGCCTACTCCACGCCGCTTCACTGAACGGAAAATCTGCGCCCTCTACGAGTGTGACCTCGATCACGGCAGGCACGGTGGGGGCTTTTCGCTAGGCATGGCGGCATTTCTATGGCAATTGCAGCGTTTGTAAAATGATTTTCTTCAGGTTACTAAAGAAACACGGTCGCACACTCGTGGTGACACTCGGCACGGTGCTGCTCTGCGCCCTGCTGCTTCGCAAAATTCAGCTCACTGAACTGAAAAATGCCCTGGCGCGATCAAACCCACTTTGGGTGGCACTGGCGGCGCTGATTGCCACCTGCCTCAACTTATTTGGCACGCTGCGCATGTCGACGCTGCTCAAGGCGCTGTCGCACCATCTTGAGCCACCGAGTTTTTGGCGCCAGACTTGGATCCTGTTTGGCGCCGCCACCGCGCACAATTTCTTGCCGGCGCCGGCCGGCGAAATTTACCGCACCGCGGCGCTCAAGCAGCGCGGCTACAGCGTCAGCCTGCTGGTGGCCGAGCAGTTGGTGGAAAAGCTGGTCGAGGCCTTGGGACTGACGCTCGGCACGCTGGCCGTGGTGGCCTCGGGCTACCTGCCGCTGGCGGTGGCGCGCGTGCTCACCGCGGTCTCGCTGGCGGGCATTCTACTGCTGATCGCGCTCGCGGCTTTCGGACGGCGCCTAAAATCCGTCGATCACCCGGTCAATCGACGACAACAAATAACCAAGTTCGTCGCCCACTTAAGCCAAGTGGTGCAGGAATTGCGCTCGCCATTTTTGCTCGGGCGCGCGCTGTTTTGGTCGATCGCCACCGACGTCGGCAACGCGCTCAGCCTCGGTCTATGTGCGCTGGCAGTCGGCGCAAATTTGCCGGTGGCGGGCTGGTTCGTCGGCATGCTGGCGGCGCGCTCGGTGGGCCTGATTCCGACCACGCCGGGTCAATTTGGCGTGCAGGAGGCGGGCGTCGGCGCGGCGCTGGTCGCGCTCGGCCTGGCGCCACCGATGGCGGCCGCGGTGGCGATTTTGCATCACGCCGTCCACTTCATTCCAATCACACTCATCGGCAGCATCGAATTGAAACGCAACTTCTCGCCGCCGGTTGCCGATAAGCCAGTAGATCAATAAACGCTATTTTTGCCGACGATCCACCGGCATGGCTTGGTGCCAAACTGCGCCCATGCGTCGGGCGTAAGCCAACCGCTCAAGCGGGCTGGGATAACGGCGGATAAACCAATCGATCAGCGACCACATCTCCTCGAGTTCCGCGGCGCTCACCGGGCGGCTAGAGCGCGCGCGATATTCTTCCGGCGACAGTGGCCGCTCCATCTGTTCGCGCAGTTCGGCGACGATTTCGGCAGCTGGCGGCTTGAACAGCGGCCTCATTTTGACTTCCGTTTCAGTGCTTCGAGAAACAGGACGTCGTCGAGATCCTTGCTTCGCGAACCAAATTTCTTGGTAGAAATGAGATCGTCAAGCGCCGGAATCGCAATCGTGGCACCTTGAGCGCTGGGCAAAAGTTCGCGCCGCGGCCAAATGTCGTCGAAAGCAATCCGCTCGCCGGTGACTGTTGGCACCACCCGCGCGACCAGCACGTCGATTCGCTGACTTTCATCTTCGAGCACATAGCGGCCGGTGGCGCGTGCCTCTTCAGGCGTGCGGCTGGGTTCGAACCCGAGTGGGTGGAGCGCTTGGTTGAACAGCAGAGCGTCATCGATGTGGATCCAGAAATCGTAGTCAAAAGTGCCCACCGGAATGCCGAGCGCGATCAGCGCCCGACGTCCGATCAGCAGCGCCCGGGCTTGGCTCTGTGCAATCGCTGCGAAGAAAGCGCGTTCGTCGAATTCTTCGGCCCGCATTGTGGCCATTGTAACCCAGTTGACGCCTTGTTTCTGCACCTCTGCCGTGTCACACTATTGCTGTATGAAACTCGATCGCATTGTTACCGACGCCGCGCTCTGCATGGGACGGCCGAGCATCCGGGGCACTCGCATCACCGTCGATTTTGTGCTGCGGCTGATTGGCGACGGGCTCGCGCCCAGCGAAATTGTTCGTGATTATCCCGAGTTGACGCTAGAAGACATTCAGCAAGCGGCCAAGTACGCGGCCTGGCTGACTCGCGAACAGACCGCTCCGATTGAATGAAACTACGGAGATCTGGCAAAATTCTGCGGCAGCGAAGGAAGTTGCGAAATGACGGTATGCGGCGGCGGCGGCAAGCACGCCTATCTCTCGTGCATCCCCTGGGGCAGCAACTATTACGACACCTACTACACGACACCCGATGGGAAATCTAAAATCTGCAAGTACGGCGATTCTAACAACGTCTGCGCAGCCAACTCATGACCTACTGCGAATAACTACCAGCGCTCGGCGATCGCATCTAAGATACTCGGCATGCGGTCGCGCAAAATTGGGCTCGCAACTGGGCTCAACTATCACCTGCTCGAATGGAATGGCGACCAGCCCAAACCCCAGCAATTTGATCATACCGTTATTTTGCTGCACGGCTTTTTGGATCTGAGCTGGAGCTGGGCCGAGGTTGCCCCAGTGTTGGCAGAGCATTTCCATGTGATTGCGCCCGACATGCGCGGCCATGGCGACTCCGATCGCGTCGGCTCGGGCGGCTATTACCACTTTGTCGACTATCTCGCCGACCTGCACGAGGTCATCGCTCAAACCGCGCGGGCGCGGCTGTCGCTGGTCGGCCATTCGATGGGCGGCGCGATTGCCGCCTATTACACCGGATCGTTCCCCCAAAAAATCAACAAACTGGCGCTACTCGAAGGCGTCGGCGTGCCGGAAAGTTTGCCGGGGCCGGAAAAAATCGTCACCTGGCTCGATTCTTGGAACGCGGCTCGAGAAAGAAAAAATAAAGAATACGAAAGCTTAGGGGAGGCAGCCGTTAGGCTGTGCGAGCGCGATCCGCTCTGTCCCAAGCCCACCGCGCTTGAACTGGCCAAACATGCGACAACGATTCTGCCGAACGGCAAACTCGCCTTCAAACACGATCCGGTGCATCTGTCGACCGGGCCGTTTGGCTTTGAAGTCGAAGTCGCCGCCCGGTTTTGGCAGCGAATCACTTGCCCAACCCTGCTCATCGAAGGCGCGGTCTCGCCATTTCGCTTTGCCAAGGACGAAATGGCGCGTCGTTACGCCCATTTTCACCACCGGCAGGAGTGGGTGATTGAGCACGCTGGCCACATGATGATGCGCCATCAACCGAAAAAGCTTGCCGAAGGGCTGGTGCAATTTCTGCTCGACCCCGACGACCCGGCCGCCGAAAAGGCCCGACGGGTCGCTGCCGCGTAACCATTCGCGTCCACGATGCGCCCCGACTTTTTTTGCCCCAAATCGTTAAAGCAGCATGATATAGTGGACTTGCGTGGCATCTGTGCTCATCGATATGGCCGAGGGTCCGCTCCAGGCGCTCACCTCTGACGTGGTGCGCTCGGCAGGACATCAACCAGTGTTTGCCAAAGAGCAGCCGGCCGGGCTGTGGATTGTCGACGGCAACCGGGCTGAAGCCATGGCCCAGGCGCCGTTTGGCTTCTCGTCCTTGTTGCGCACCGGAGAAATGCCGCTCATCGTGGTCGGTGGTTCCGACGATGCGCTCTCCGCCCGCTTTGCCTTGCGCGTTGGTGCGGTCGAATTTTTGCTGCTGCCCGACGAAGCCGGCGAACTTGGCCCGGCGATAGAGCGCGCGCTGCGGCGCCATTCTATTCTCGAGCAGCAGGCCGAAATCGCCCGCGTCGCCAGTGACTATCGCCGTCAGGCACGGCGCTGGGAAATCGCGGCGCGGGTGGCCGAAGCGGTGGCATCGTCACGCGACTACGGCCCAATTTTGAACGCTTTTCGCATCGCGGTCGCTGGCGAAATCGGCTGCGATGTCGGCGCTTTTGTCGAAGTCTCTGGCGGCGAAGGCCAGGTCGTCGCCAGCTTTCGCGACGGCGCCCCGCCGCTGGCGCTCGATTCTCGCGTGCGTCAGCCCGGCCTGCTGTTCGAGCCGCTGTCGACGTCGCGCACCACAGTCATCGACGATCTGCAGCGCAGCCCGATCGTGTCGGACCAAAAACTTGCTGAATCCGGTTTTCGCTCGGCGGTGACGGTGCCGGTGCTGTCGGGCGGCGAACTGGTCGGGCTCTTGCTGGTCGGTCGCTCCCACTGCGAACCATTTTCTTCGAGCGACGTCGAACTGCTCGAAACCATCGGCGGCCACTTGGCCCATGCCATCACCAATGTGCAGGCGCACGTCCAGGAGAGCGAAGTCGCCACACTGAAAGAGCGACTTTCGCAACTGCTGGTACACGATCTTAAAAATCCGCTCAGTATCATCAAAGTCGACGTCAATCTGCTGCGCGAATCGGACGATCTCGAACCAGGCGAGCGCATCGAGATTCTCGACGAAGCGCTCGCCGCCACCGATCGGCTGCTGGCAATGATCGGCGACCTTTTAGAAATCAGCCGCGCCGAAGATGGTCGCCTGGTGGTGCAGCCGGTCGAGACCTCTTTATCGTCGCTGTTCGACGAGGTCGGCCGCCGCCATCGTCGCACTGCGCAGGCGCGCGGCATTGTGCTTTCGGTCGACGGCGATGGCACCATCGACACCCGGATTGATCGAAATCTATTTTTGCGCGTGCTCGAAAACATCATCAACAATTCGCTGCGTTACACC
>JAHFDU010000055.1:0-2659 GCA_023248835.1 Myxococcales bacterium
CGCAATCATGCGGTGGCGCAAGAGCGGAGTGACGTGAAACGGCTCGAGCGGCAGAAGCTCAGTCGTGCGTGGCGGTTCCCCTTCAGAAAAATGCTCAAACGCCATCTTGCCTTTGAGCACCATCACGGTCTCGTCTTTTTTGACGTGGTACTGCAGCGATAAGCTGGCGCCCTTTTTGATGTGCAAAATCTTGCCCACGTAGCGTGACGTTTCGGCCCAGATCAATTCATGGCCCCACGGCTTGTCGACGGTTCTCATCGGAAAATCCATTTCAGTAGGGTAGAGGTCTGACGATAGAGCGCATCGGAGTAAGGATACCACCACAGCTCGCGTTTGAGCGCGATGCGATCGTAATTGACGTGGCGCGACTGGCAAAGATCGCGCAGCCCGTCGTCCGAATGAGTGCGGCCGATGCCCGACTGTTTGATGCCCTGCCACGGCGTCTCCGGCGCGCCGTAGACTATCAAACAATCGTTGATCATCACCATGCCGGCCTCTATCCGCTCGGCGATACGCTGACCTTTCTTGCGGTCGTCGGTGAAAACATACGCCATCAGTCCCAGGTTCGAATCGTTGGCGAGCGCAATCGCTTCTTCTTCGTCTGCCACCTTCATCAGCGGTAGCACTGGGCCGAAGATCTCTTTTTTCATCACTTCCATGTCGGATCGGCAGTCGGTGAGCACGGTAGGTTCAAATCCGAGACCCTGACCGTAGCGCTTGCCGCCCGAGCGTAGTTGCGCGCCAGCGTCGACGGCGTTTTTGATGCGCGCTTCAACAATCTCGACCTGATGCTCCCAGGTCATCGATCCGGCGTCGACGCCGTCGCTGCACGGATCGCCTTGTCGCAGCTTGCTGGTTTCGGCGATGATTTTTTCACAAAGCTCGTCGTAGATCGCGCTGTGCACATAGACGCGCTCGACCGAAGCGCAGACCTGCCCCTGGTTGGCAAAGCCTCCCCACACAAGCGCCCGCGCGGTGCGATCAACATCGGCATCGGCGCAGACGATTGCGGGCGCCTTGCCACCGAGCTCGAGCATGCAGGGGATGAGGCGTTCACCGCACGCTGCGCCGATTTTTCTTCCGGTCGCGGTGGAGCCGGTAAAGTTGCAGTAGTCGATTCCGGCATCGACGAGCGCTGCACCGGTGGAGCCGCGTCCGGTCACCACTTGAAAAAGCTCCGGCGGCATCCCAGACTCGTCGTACAGCTGCTTGGCCTTGAGCGCCACCATCGGCGTCACTTCGGACGGCTTGAGCACCACGCCGTTGCCAGCGATCAGCGCCATCACCGTCTCGCCAATCGGAATCGCAAACGGAAAATTCCACGGAGAGATCACGCCGACGATGCCGCGCGGAACGTAATGAATATAGCTCGAGCGATTTTTCAGAAGATGTAGCGAAATCGAGTGTGGCTTGAGCACCTCAGGCGCGCGTTTGCAAAAATAGGTGATGAGGTCGCAGGTGGTCACCAGCTCCATCGTCAAGGCTTCGGCGCGCGTCTTGCCGCTCTCCTTGGCGATGAGCGAGCACAGCTCTTCTGAGTGCTTGACCAACACCGCGCGAAAGCGCCGCAGGCTGCAGGCACGCTCCTTGACCGAACGCGTCGCCCAAACTTTCTGCGCCCCACGCGCGCGTTCGACGGCTGCGCGCACCTCCGGCGCGTCCATCTCGCGCACCTCGCCGAGGACTTCGCCCGTCGCCGGATTGCGCGAAATGATCAAGCCCTGCTTGCCCGTCTCTACCTGTTCAAGAGCGCCCATCGTTCCTCCATTTTGCATGGGACAGTCCTGCGTCTGCGCAGGTCTGTCCCGCTTCGTTCCCTCAAGACATCAATTTTGGCAATGGTTTGCGTGGCCTGATATTATGCCAACTGCCGAAAAAAGGAGGCCACATGTCGAAGAAGATATTGTTCACGGCCTGGTCGGGGTTGCTGGCGGTAGTGGCGTATGGCTGCACTGTCAGCGACGGTGGCGGAGGCAACGGCAGCAACGCCAATGCGGCGAATGGCGGTGGCGGCGATGCCAATGGCAGCAATGCCAATGGGTCGAGTGGGGATATGGGACCGGGCCCGGCCCCAGCGAATCGCTACAACTGCCCGGCCGATTCCAACTTGCCGCAAAAAGTCTATGGCGACGAAATCAACGCCAAAAATGTGCTCGACGCCGACGAAACCTGGACGCCCGACAACCTGTATCTTATCAGCGGCCATCTGCACATTGGCGACAGCGGAAAACCAGCGACCCTCACCATTGCGGCAGGAACGGTTGTGTGTTTCATGCGGGGGCCGATGGGCGCCGAAGGCAACGCCAACGGCCCGCCAGGCCAAATCAACGTCGAGACCACCGGCACGATCAAAGTGCTCGGCACAAGTAGTAAACACGTGGTGTTTGCCCAGCTCAACGACTATCATGTCGACTACTGGAACGGAATCAGCTTTGGCTTCGGCAGCTTTGCCTCCTCGACAATGCAGTATCTAGACATTTACAACGCCGGCGTCTCCGACGGCGGCGCGGTGATCCGAATGCTCGATTCCACCGGCGCGCCACTCGACATGCAGCACGTCACTTTCTATTCATTGGCGAGGGTCGGCCTGAGCGTGCTGCCTGGATTGACCGCACAGTCTTCCGTGTTGGTGAACAACTATGGCGACATGTTTCCGACT